>JALFLM010000079.1 GCA_022774705.1 Lachnospiraceae bacterium
TGCGCTGACGCTTGAAAAATCAAGTGCCGGCGTTTGTCAACGGTCCCCTTTACAGGATACCATGTTCGTTCTGCCGCGCAGTTTGTTCCTCAGGCAGCATGAAGTTCTGAACAGTACATGGGGAGCCACGCACAATAATTGTTTGTGAAATCATGTCACATATTATATTGAAATTGCCTGCGGCTTTAAATCTGAAGTTCCGGCAGTCATTTATGTCCGTTTCCCCATACTGTTCAGCACTTCATTTTGCCGGGGAGATGATACCTGCGGCGGCGGAATGAGTGTGGTATCCTGTTAAGGGGACCATTGAAAACGCCGGTGCTTAGCGAGCGGACCTTCATAAGAAGGTCTGCGAGGTTAGCATCCGCTGCGTTTTCACCTGAGCGAGAGCGCGTCCCCGTACAGGATATCACACTCATTCCGCCTCACCCTCCTCTTCCCGGCAGAAGTTCTGAACAGTTACCTCTGCCCTTTGTCGTAGGGTATGCCTTCTGCTTTCGGTGCTCTTGATTTGCCGGAGACAAATACCAGTACGATCAGGGATATGATATAGGGAAACATGTTGTATACGGTGCTGGGCAGCTTCAGTGCTACCAGCATATCAAAGCCTGTGTAGACGTTGGACAGTGCCCGGAACAATCCGAAGAGTACTGCTGCCAGCCCGATATTGACAGGTTTCCACTGCCCGAATATCATTACGGCCAGGGCCAGGAAGCCGAAGCCGGCTACGCCGTTTTCAAATTTCCATTCGCTGACGCCTGCGGTGATGTAGACCAGTCCTCCCAGTCCGCCCAGGACGCCGGAGATCAGTACGCCCGCATAACGCATCTTATAAACATTGATTCCCACGGAATCAGCCGCCTGGGGATGTTCGCCGCAGGCGCACAGGCGCAATCCGAACCGTGTCCTGTAAAGTACAATAAATGACGCGATCAGTACAAGGAATGCAATCAGCATAAACCAGTTGAATTCAAATCGTCCGATATTTACAATAAATGCTTTTTTCGCCTGACCGTAAGCGATGGTGGATGATACATCGTCCGCACTTTCCGCCGTATTGATAGCTCTTACCAGAACAACAGCCGCCGCGGGACCCAGCAGATTCAGTGCTGTACCAACCAGTGTCTGGTCAGCATTGAATTTAATGGCCGCCACTGCCAGCAGCAGGGAGAAGATCATGCCTGACAGGACGCTTGCCAGAATTACCAGCAGAATAATCAGGGGAGCCGGAAATCCGGCGGGAAGATATTTCATCATCAGGGCCCCGCCCAGGGCGCCGATGACCATGATTCCTTCCAGACCGATGTTGATGATTCCGCCGTGCTCGGAAAAGCATCCGCCCAGCGCCACCAGAATCAGTACGGAAGCAAATATTAATGTATACTGAATCAACAACAGCATTATGCTTCGCCTCCTTTCTGCTCTTTTGCAGCTATTTTTTCATCTCTTCTGTCCAGATACCGGTTCAGCTTCAGTTTAAAGAACAGTACAAATCCGCACAGGTAGATGATGAATGCCGAAATCAGGTCGGATATCTGCGTACAATACATTGTCTTGTCCACATATGTGCCGCCGCTTGTGATATGCTGGATAAAATAGGAGGAGAAAACCGCTCCGATGGGATTGGAGCCGCCCAGGAATGCCGCCGCGATTCCATTGAAGCCCATGGCCGGAATACTGGTCTGCTGAACCATCCACTGCTCGATTCCGCTGAGATAGAAAATCCCTGCTCCGAAGCCTGCCAGTCCGCCGGCAATCATCATAGTTACGATAATATTCCGTTTTTCGCGCATACCGCAGTATTTTGCGGCATTTTTATTCATACCGGTTGCTTTCAGCTCATAACCGAATTTTGTTTTCTCCAGAAGGATCCATGCAATAACAGCCATGAGCACCGCCAGAGGCACACCTATGGTGACAAATTCGTTTCCGGAAAAGAAACTGTCAAGCCCTGCGTTGGGCAGCAGCGCGCTTTTATTGGTACTTTCCAGAGATCTTGTGTAGGGCGTTGACTGTTCCTTTACCTTTGTCAGCAGCATATTGACACAGTACAGGCCGATCCAGTTCAGCATGATGCAGGAAATAACCTCATTTACGTTGAAATATGCTTTCAGAGCTCCGGAAATTCCTCCCACAACAGCTGCTGCCAGAACAGCCGCCAGAAGGCAAACATACCAGGGCATACCGAACTGCAGTCCAAAATACAGGGAAGCGCCTGCTCCAATCACATATTGTCCCGCCGCGCCGATATTAAACAGGCCCACCTTCCAGGCAAACAATACGGACAATGAACACATCAGAAGGGCCGAAGCCTTAACCAGCGTTGTCCCGAAATATTTCATGGACGCAGCTGCACTGGGGTAATAGAGGAAATTTTTCAGAATAGCAAGGATTGCTTTCCCCGCGCCGCCCGGATTGATGATCAGCAGTACAATGTAGCCGGCAAGAAGTCCGATTATAATGCACAGCAGTGACCCTGCAATCGTCTGAAAGCCGTCATCTCTCAGAATGCTTCCTTTTTTTCCGCTTTCTCTATTCATGGACGCCTGCCTCCTTTCTTCTGGAACCGGCCATGTAAAGACCCAGTTCTTCCACTGTAACTTTTTTCGGATCGAATTCACCCACGATTTCTCCTTCGTACATAACAAGGATCCGGTCCGATACGTTCATAACCTCATCCAGCTCCAGGCTGACCAGAAGAACAGCTTTTCCCGCATCTCTCTGAGCAACCAGCTGCCTGTGAATATATTCGATGGCTCCCACGTCCAGACCTCTGGTGGGCTGAACCGCGATCAGAAGCTCGGGATCCTTGTCGATCTCCCGGGCGATAATGGCCTTCTGCTGATTGCCGCCGGACATGGAACGGGCTTTCGTTACGGGGCCCTGTCCCGACCGCACATCGTACTGTTCGATAAGCCGGTTTGCATATTCCCGGATGGATCTGCGCTTCAGGAAACCGAACCGGTTGGTAAACTGCGGTTCAAAATATCTCTGGAGAATTATGTTGTCCTCCAGGGAATAATCAAGAACCAGACCGTGTTTGTGGCGGTCCTCAGGGATGTGGCTCATGCCGGAAAGCAGCCGTTTGCGGATGGATTCATTGGTGATGTCCTCGCCATTCATGAAAATCCTGCCGCTCTTCAGCGGTTCCAGTCCCGACAGACCATATACCAGTTCCGTCTGTCCGTTGCCGTCGATTCCCGCGATGCAGACGATTTCATTTCTGTGCACCTGGAAAGACACTTTGTTCACCGCATTGTTTTTATGGTGCTTTGATGCCACCGTGATTCCCTGAACATCAAGAACCACATCACCGGGCTGCGCCGGTTTCTTCTCCACCACAAAATTCACATTGCGCCCCACCATCATGGCGGAAAGTTTCTCCGGCGTGGTATCTTTAATCTCAACCGTTCCGATGCCTTTTCCTTTTCTCAATACGGTACAGCGGTCCGCAGCCTGCATGATCTCCCCCAGCTTGTGGGTGATGAACAGAATACTTTTTCCTTCTGCCGCCAGATTCTTCATGATCGCCATCAGTTCCTGTATCTCCTGAGGTGTCAGTACGGCTGTAGGCTCATCAAAAATCAGAATCTCATTATCACGGTAGAGCATCTTCAGAATCTCCGTTCTCTGCTGCATGCCCACCGTAATATCCTCGATCAGTGCATCAGGATCCACAAAAAGACCATATTTCTCAGACAGCTCCACCACCTTTTTTCTGGCCTCCCCCTTCTGAAGAAAGCCCCCCTTTGTGGTCTCCACACCCAGAATGATATTGTCAAGAACACTGAAGCATTCCACCAGTTTAAAATGCTGGTGAACCATACCGATTCCCAGATCATTGGCATCATTGGGATCGTTGATAGTCACCTTTTTCCCATCCTTGCGGATCTCACCTTCCTCAGCCTGGTACAGGCCGAAAAGCACGCTCATCAAAGTTGATTTTCCGGCGCCGTTTTCTCCCAGCAATGCGTGAATCTCGCCTTTTTTCAGCTGTAAAGTGATATTGTCATTGGCAGCAATGCCCGGAAAACGCTTGGTAATGCCCAGCATCTCGATTGCATAATTCTCCATCCTCTGCATTCCTCCTCCCGATTTATTCCGCTCGCTTATTCCGTCGTTTCCGCCATATCCCGGGTCAGTTGTCCCGGGATATGGCGGAAAAAGGGAGCAGGACACACCCGCTCCCTTTGCCGCTTCAGTCCCGCCCTGCTCAACAGGTCAAAGGATATTATTTGATGCTGCCGTAATCGTTCACCTTGATGGCAACTGCAGGCATGGCGGTTATATCGTTGGATACTTTGATTTCGCCGTTATACATCGCCTTTACCAGCGCACGGTAATCATCTTCTGTAAATCCGTCGCCCCACTGTGTGCCTTCAAGAGGAAGCTGAACGTAGTTTTCTTCGGGATTTTCGGATACAAGCCCCAGATTATCAATCTTGCCCACATAATTGCTCCAGCTGCCTGCTGCAATGTCTGTCAGAATATTGTTGACGGTTGTTGCAAGACCCTTCATGGCTGAAGTTACGGTCATGCCTTCCTTTGCTGCATCAATGATGGGTTTCTGATCAGAATCAACACCGATTACCTTGCCGTCGGTCTTTGCTGCCGCTTCCACTGCGGATGTGAAAATACCGCCGCCGCATGCAAATACAACTTCCACATCCTTGGAACCGTACCAGGTATCCATATAGGCCGTGATATCCGCATCACCGTAGAACTGTCCGCCGCATACATATTCGATCTCAACATCTCCGGATACGCCCAGTTCCTCCGCTGCCTTGTCGGCACCCTGTACGTAACCGTAACCGAAACGGGTTACTGCCGGTACAGACATGCCGCCCAGGAAGCCCAGATGTCTGTAACCCAGTTTAACAGCTGCGTAGCCTGCCATATAGCCGGAAAGCTCTTCCTGATACGTACAGCAGTAAACGTTGTCCGTGTTGTAGTAATCTGCTGCGCTATACTGTTCAGGATGTGCATAGTCATATCCTTCGCCCACACCTTTTTCACAGATATTGCCTGATCCCACATCCAGCGCAATAAATTTCACATCGGGATATATATCCGACTGAGCAACGATGGTGGCTGCAAACATATAACCGGGCATGATAACCACATTGGCGCCGTCTGCAACTGCCTGATCAACGCTTGCGTTGCGGGCTTCATTGGAATCACCTTCCGGTTTGTAATAATTGAAATCAGCGCCGTTGGTCTCTGCCCACGCTTTGCATGTCTCATAAGTGGTCTGGTTAAAACTCTGATCCGTAATATCACCGGAATCGGTAATCATGGCAATCTTCATATCCTCTGCCGATGACTCCGCCCCCTGTCCGCCGGCTGTCTCCCCTCTTCCGGAACCGCCGGAACTGCTGCCTGAGCCGCTGGATCCGCATGCTGCCATTGAAAGTGCCGTCACACCTGCAAGTAACAATGCAACAAGTCTTTTTTTCATAAATATACCCTCCTGATTGCTGTTGATGTCCGCAGCTTCTCCTGCTGCAGATGACATCTGTCCCTTTGTTAATGAGTCAACAAGTCAATCTTGTCCCATAAAATGCACCGATTTCGTTTTTACAGCTGCACATCACACATCCCAAACTGTGGTTCTGCACCTTTACGAAGCCGGTTTATAACAGAAGTATAACATATGTCCCTGTTATAATATAGGACTTAAGTCCCTTTTTTTAATTTTTATTTGCATTTCGTCGTATTTACATATGTTTTTTCTCTATTTTTTGTCTATTTTTGCCTGATTTACCTGAAATTACCACAGAACCGGAGTCCCTCCTGCCGCAGGACAGGGCCGCATGGCCTGTGAACCATGCGGCCCTGTGAATTCTGCCGCAGTTATTGTTTGTATATTCCGGGAGTTTTATACCCACAGCCGAAAGCTGCAGCACGTCCCATCTTCTTTCATCTCCATATTAAGATGCAGATGATGCTTTTCCAGAATCTTTTCCGTCAGATAAAGTCCGATTCCTGTATTCTGCTCTCCGGACGATTCGCCCTGATCCGGTATCACCGTATTCTCCAGAATCAGCTCATTCTTTCTAACCTGAATAGAAATACTGCCATTTGGCCGGTTATGTACCACTGCATTGACAAGCAGATTCCAGATCGCTTTTTCCAGATATTTGGGGTCGCCGACCACTGTAAATTCCGCTTCGTCCCGTCTTTCCACGGTCAGATTTTTCTGTTCCATGACAGGCTCCAGCTTCTTCAGCTGTGTATCCAGAAGTTCATTCAGACTGATAATTTCTTTTTGCAGCACCAGCAGGTCCGAATCCAGCTTGGAAGCATCGATCATGTCAAGAACCAGCCGGTCCATTTCCTCCGTCTGCCGGATGATCTGCTTCACATAATATTCCTTCTTCTCCTCCGCCGTATTTTCCGCCAGATTCTCCGCAAATGCCCGGGTGATGCCCAGCGGTGTTTTCAGTTCATGGGCCACCGCATTGGTGAAATCACGTCTGCCTTCCTCCATCTGCTCCCGTTTTCTTGAGGTTCTCTGAATCACATATAAAACCAGAAACATACATGCCAGGATAAAAAGGCCGCTCCCCAGGTAAACAAAACGCAGCATATAAACCGCCGACCGCACAGGATAAGTTTCTGCTGCCACAAACAGATAATAATAGGGCTCAGCCAGTGTCATACTGCCGGAAGCTTTTTCTTCATGAAACACATCACTATCTGCCATAACAACCGGATAGCAGGTAAGAGTCCGGTTCCACCGGTCCGCCCCGAAACCAATACCCGAGGTTTCCTCAAGAGATTTCCCTTCTTTGCTGTACGTACGGTCCAGAGCAGTCTCCATATCCAGTATTTTTTCAGGAAACTGATGCAGATATGTATTATCCATCCAGGAAAGCCACTCCCAGTATCCTTCCTTCAGCCCCGGAAACATGGCTGTGGAAATGCTGTCCCAGTCTGTCAGTTCCCATTCCCCGATCTCACCCTGTCCACCGGTCCATGAAAAAACCACCTCATCACCTGTCTGCCGATAATGCAGTACCCTGTCCACATCATCTTCTTTTATATATCCCTCATACTCCGGATCAATATTCCGGTAAACGGGTATTTCCTCCGACCACATGGCTCCGGTGAGAGAATCTGCTTTCCCTTCTGCATCCGGATTCCGGTCCATATCAGTCCATGTGATTTTCTGAACTGCCAGATCGGTAAGTGCTGTCTTCTGCGGATCGTAATCATCATACCCTGCATCGGGATTATAGTTTTCTTCTGCAGCTCCATTCCGCACACGGATGGAGAGCCGATAGAGTTCCGGCGAATGCTGCCTGTCAGTTTTCTCATTCTGCTCCAGATACCGGCCAAGCTGCTCCAGTTCTTCCCGGTTCAGATATTCGGCGACGTCATAATAAAAGCTGTTTGTCGCTGTCATCTGATCGTCTTTCCGGGCCGATGAAGTCTGCAGCCCCAGAAGAGAACCGGTCTGTGCCAGTTTATTTCCTTCCATATCGTAAAATGCCGCCGATATCTGCTGATAGCAGTCGCTGTGCATGGCCAGCAGCTCCGTCAGATAAGCCTGATAACCCATGATTGTCCCGGTGATTCCCTCCGACTTCATTTCCCTGCGGATCTGATCCGAAGAAGAAAGGAACGATACCAGAGAAACAGAGTATTTTACACGTTTATGATCCATTTCATTTTTCCTGTAAAAAGCCGCAAAGACTGTGGCTGCAGCCATGGACAGAACATAAATACAGATAAATACAGAAATAATAATCGTTTTCATGTTCCGCTTCATGTCATCACCTTCCCTTCATCCAGTAGCCCGATTTTCGCGCTGTGCGGATCTCCTCTCCGTTTTTCCCGAGAGCCCTGCGCAGTTTTTTGATATGGTTATCCACCACACGGGGATTCCCATCGAAATCATATCCCCAGAACCGGATCAGCAGCTGATCCCTGCTGAAAATCCGGTCGGGATGTTTCATGAAGAAAACCAGCATTTCATACTCCATAGGCGGAAGACAGCATATCCTGCCGTCACTCGTAACCTGACGGATGGTTTCATCAACGTGAATTCCCCTTATCTGCAGAAAACCGTCACATTTCCCCTCTTTTTCCATGATACAGTTTTCTCCCTCTCCGTTTCTCCGGTTTTGAGAACGTTTTATCATGACCTGTGCTTTGGCATACAGCACAGGAAGAGAAAATGGCTTTACTACATAATCATCCGCACCCAGCGCATAGCCGTTCAGTTCATCTTCTTCCATGGCACGGGCTGTAATAAAAATCACGGGGATATCCGCCGGACCGGCTTCACCTTTACGGATTCTCCTGCAGACCGAAAAGCCGTCCGGTCCCGGCATCATCACATCCAGAAGAATCAGATGATAATTTCCTTTTTTTGCTTTCTCCAGTGCCTTAACTCCGTTCGATGCCGTATCCGTGATCCAGCCCTTGCTTGCGAAATAATCTGTCACAGCCTCCCGCATCAGAGCATCATCCTCCGCAAGCAGCAGGCGACATCCGGTATTCTCCATGGAATCTCCCCTCTCCGTGCCGGTCAAGCCGACAGCTTTTTATCTGCCTCTATCATACCACCTGAATGTATCCTTTTGGTATCCCGAAATCGCTAAGTATCGTTTACCAAAAACAAAAATATATTATTTTTGGTAATTATAGCCAGACAAGAAATTACTGCAAAAGTTCAGTGGCTCAGAATGCACATGACTGCGTTATCGTCCTTGCCGGGCGTTTAGCCCGCCTGCGTCCTCTGCCTTGTCCTGTGTATTCTGATCACACTTCCTTTTTTTGCACTATTTTCTTGTCTTGCTATA
>JALFLM010000089.1 GCA_022774705.1 Lachnospiraceae bacterium
GGAACCATCGGTACGCTGGCGGAGAAGACGGCTTATGGTTATGTAATCAAATATTATGAGGAGCGGGGAGTCAAAAAGCGCCGCTGCGAAATGGAACGGATCTCAAAAGGCTGTGTCGGCGTCAAACGGGGAACCGGCCAGCATCCGGGCGGTATCATCGTTATGCCTCATGGCGAGGAAATCTATTCGTTTACACCGGTTCAGCATCCGGCCAACGATATGACGACGAAAACCATCACCACCCATTTCGATTACCATTCCATCGATCATAACCTGCTGAAGCTGGACATTCTGGGGCATGATGATCCTACCATGATCCGTATGCTGGAGGATCTGATCAAAATCGATGCCCGCAGCATTCCCCTGGATTCCAAAGAAGTTATGAGCCTGTTCCGGAGTACAGAAGCACTGGGAATCACACCGGATGATATTGACGGGTGCCAGCTGGGAACGCTGGGAATTCCGGAATTCGGTACCGATTTTGCCATGCAGATGCTGATCGATACCCAGCCGAAGTATTTTTCTGACCTGGTGCGGATTGCCGGTCTGGCTCACGGTACTGATGTATGGCTGGGCAATGCCCAGGATCTGATCAAGGAGGGGACCGCCACTATTCAGACTGCCATTTGTACCCGTGACGACATCATGATCTATCTGATCGGCAAGGGGATGGAATCGGAGAAGGCATTTAAGCTGATGGAAAAGGTCCGTAAAGGAAAAGGGCTGACGCTGGAGGAGCAGGAGGCCATGAGAGCCTGCGATGTGCCGGAATGGTATATCCAGTCCTGCCTGAAGATCAAATACATGTTCCCCAAGGCCCATGCGGCGGCTTACGTGATGATGGCCTGGAGAATCGCCTACTGTAAGATTTTTTATCCCAGAGAATATTACACGGCATTTTTCTCCATCCGCGCCGACAGCTTCAATTATGAGCTTATGTGTCTTGGCAGGGAAACGCTGGATCGTCATCTGAATGCGCTGCGAAACAGTACGGAGAAGCTGTCTGCCAAGGAACAGGGTACGATTCGCGATATGCGTATCGTCCAGGAAATGTACGCCAGGGGATTTGAATTCATGCCCATCGACCTGTATCGGGCAAAAGCCACCCGTTTTCAGGTGATTGACGGAAAAATCATGCCTTCCTTCCTCAGTATCGACGGACTGGGAGAAAAAGTGGCGGTGGCCATCGAGGAAGCCGCAAAACAGGGCCATTTTCTGTCACTGGAGGATTTTGCAGCCAGAACAAAGGCCACTTCCACCAATGTGGCAGTGATGAAACGGCTGGGAATCTTCGGCGGACTGCCGGATACCAATCAGCTGGACTTCATGACCATGCTGGAGGAATGGGACAGCAGCAACAATGCTTCATAATGGCAGCAGGAATTTCTGAGAATCCAGAAGTCATAATATCATAATTTTTGAGCAGATTTACGCAAGACTTTGTCAGAAATATGATGTATAATCATTTTACAAGAAAACGGAGTTTTGCGTTATAAAATTGGTAACTGTTCCGTGCCGGGTGTGATGTTTTTTCCGCCGGAACGGAACAGCTGCGAAAAACTGCACAAAACTCCTCTATTTAGGACAGGAGGATTTTTCAGTGACTTCAGGTAAATGCAGAATTAAAAAATATACTTATGGAACACCTTTTTGTACGGATGCAGTGGTAGAACAGACTGCTGCAGGAGAAGGCTCGCCTTCTTTCATCACAGAGCTTGACAACGGTTTCACTTATCAGATGACTCCGTCAGATGCCGTATACGGACTTGGCGAAAATGTCCGGGGCATCAATAAAAGAGGCTGGCATTATGTCAGCAACAATTCCGATGAACCCAATCACAGAGAAGACCGCACATCTTTATACGCTTCTCATAATTTTATCATCGTGGACGGCCGGGAACGTTTTGGTCTGTTTATTGATTATCCCGGCAAACTTACCTTCGATATCGGTTATACGGAACACAATACGATCACCATTACGGCAGAAGATATGAATTTTGATCTGTATGTACTGGAGGGCGGCAGCCTGAAGGAAATCGTACAGGCATTCCGTCATCTGATCGGACGCAGCTATATCGCCCCCAAATGGGCATTCGGCTACGGCCAGAGCCGCTGGAGCTATCTGACGGCTGATGAAGTGCGTGAAGTAGTCCGCAAACACCGTGAAAACCATATTCCTCTGGACAGTGTATATCTGGATATTGACTATATGGAACGCTTCAAGGATTTTACCATCGATGAAGAAGCATTCCCTGATTTTGCATGTTTCGTGGAAGAGATGAAAAAACAGCATATTCATCTTGTGCCGATTATCGATGCCGGCGTCAAGATCGAAGAAGGATATGATGTCTACGAAGAAGGTGTGGAGAAAGGTTATTTCTGTAAAGAAGCCGACGGCACCGATTTCGTGGCAGCTGTATGGCCCGGTCTGGTGCATTTCCCCGATATGCTCAATCCCGATGCCAGAAAATGGTTCGGCCATAAATACAAGGTACTGCTGGATCAGGGAATAGATGGTTTCTGGAACGATATGAATGAACCTGCCATTTTCTATTCGGAAAAACGGATTGCAGATGCCATTGACAGGGTTCAGGAATTCAAAGGAAAAAATATGGATCTGACCACCTTTGAAGAATTCAAGGCGGTTACAGGAACGTTGTCCAACAACGCGGAAGATTACAGCAGCTTTTATCACAATGTGGACGGAAAGGGAACCATGGTCTGCCATGATAAGGTACATAATCTGTTCGGATACAACATGACCCGTGCAGCAGGAGAGGCTTTTGAGGATCTGGAGCCTGACAAGCGTATTCTCATGTACTCCCGTTCATCCTATCCGGGCATGCACCGCTACGGCGGTATCTGGCAGGGAGATAACCTGTCCTGGTGGTCACATATCGAACTGAACATGCATATGATGCCTTCCCTGAATATGATGGGTATCCTTTATACAGGTGCGGATCTGGGCGGATTCGGAGCAGATACCACCGAGGATCTGCTTCTTCGCTGGCTGGAATTCGGTATTTTCACACCTCTGATGAGAAACCATTCGGCCATGGGTACCAGAAGACAGGAGGTTTACCGATTTGAAAGCATGGAAGCCATGAAAAAGATCATCGGTCTGCGCTATGGTCTCCTTCCCTATCTTTACAGCGAATACATGAAGGCTGCTCTGAAGGATGAGATGTACTTCAGACCGCTGGCATTTGATTATACAGAAGATGCATTTGCAGCAAAGGTAGAAGATCAGCTTCTGCTGGGCGATGGCATCATGGTGGCACCTGTTTACGAGCAGAACGCAGAAGGACGTTATGTTTATCTGCCCGAAGCCATGAAACTGGTAAAATTCAGAAGCCTGACAGAACGTACGGAGGAAATTCTTCCTGCCGGTCACCATTATGTGCCCATTGCTCTCGATGAAGTGGCTGTATTTATCCGTCCCAACCATGTACTGCCCATGTCTTACGGCGGAGAATGTGTTGACGAAGTTGATTTCAGCACTCTGCAGCTGCTGGGCTATGTGACTGATACAGCTGTTTATGAATGGTATGATGACGACGGATACGGTAAGGATTATGACAATCCTGCCAATTACAGTACTTTCGTCGTAAAAGCGGACGGAAATCTGGAAGTAAAGAGTGAGAAGAAACTGAATATAACCGTAAGTCTGTAAAAAACTGCGGCCTGCAGATCCAAAGCGGCTTTGAACCCGTCCGGCAGATATTCGGAAAGCTTGCCGGACGGATAAAGATAATAATTTTTTGATTTAAGGAGGAACTGTTTATGTCAATGCCCAAATGGCTGGAAAACATCGTATTTTATGAAATTTATCCGCAGTCATTCAACGATACCAATGCGGACGGAATCGGTGATATCCCCGGAATCATTGAAAAGCTGGATTACATCAAGCAGCTTGGCTGTGATGGTATCTGGCTGAATCCCTGTTTTGAATCACCCTTCTATGATGCAGGATACGATGTATCCAATTACAAAAAAGTAGCACCCCGCTACGGCACCAACGAAGATCTGAAGAGACTGTTTGAGGAAGCACATGAAAGAAGCATGTATGTCATTCTGGATCTGGTTCCCGGACATACTTCCATTAATCACAAATGGTTCCAGGAATCATGCAAAGCAGCGAAGAACGAATACACCGACCGCTATGTATGGAATGATGATATCTGGTCCGATTTCGGTCAGGATGAGAGCATCATGGGCAGCATCCGCGGATTCTATGAAAGAAACGGCTGCTGTGCGGTAAACTTCTTCTCCATTCAGCCTGCCTTGAACTACGGCTATGCGAAATGCACTGAAAGCTGGATGCAGCCCATGGATGCCCCCGGTCCCATGGCTACAAGAGAAGCAATGAAGGATGTTATGCGTTTCTGGATGTCCATGGGATGCGACGGCTTCCGTGTGGATATGGCAGGTTCTCTTGTTAAAAATGACGAAGGGCAGGAAGCAACGATTCAGCTGTGGCAGGATTTCCGTAAATTCATGGATGAAGAATTCCCTGACTGTGCGCTGCTTTCTGAATGGGGCAATCCCGGTCGTTCTCTGAGAGGCGGTTTCCATATGGACTTCCTGCTTCATTTCGGTCCTTCTCATTATCTGGATCTGTTCCGTGTGGATGAACCTTATTTTTCAAGAAGAGGTAAGGGTGATATCTCCGATTTCGTGGAAACCTACAAGGGTAACTATGAAGCAACCAACAAAGAAGGGCTGATCTGTATTCCTTCCGGTAATCATGATATGCCCCGTATCAAGGAAAAACTGGATGATGAAGAAGTGAAGATCGCTTTTGCATTCCTGCTTTCCGTACCCGGTGCACCTTTCATCTACTACGGCGATGAAATCGGTATGAACTATCTGGCTGATCTGCCCAGTGTGGAAGGCGGATACCACAGAACCGGAGCAAGAAGCCCCATGCAGTGGGATCATTCCGCCAATGCCGGATTCTCCAGCGGCGAACCGGAGAATCTTTATATTCCTCTTGATCCTTCCGAAAATCGACCTACCGTACAGGATGCTCTCGAAGGTAAGATTCCGCTTTACGATGAAGTGAAAAAACTGATTGCTATCCGCAAGGAGCATGAAGCCCTTCAGAGTACCGCTCCCATGGAATTCCTGTATGCTGAAAAGGCTGCTTACCCTCTCGTTTACAAGAGAACAGGAAAAGATGAAGAGATTCTGATTGCCATCAATCCTTCCGATCAGGAAGTAACCTGCCAGGTTGCTGCAGGAAGCGGAAAAGGTGTGCTCTACTCCAACAACGGTGAAGCAGTACTGGATAACGGCAAACTGACCGTACCCGCTGCGTCGGCTTCGTTCATTCTGCTGTAAAACCGTCTGTCTCTGAACTAATACAAATTTTGGAAGAATGAGGACGCAAAAATGAGAGAAAGTGGGATTTTATTACCTGTAAGCAGTCTGCCTTCCCGTTACGGAATCGGCTGTTTCTCAAAAAGCGCATATGAATTTGTGGATCAGCTGGTGCAGGCAGAACAGCGCTGCTGGCAGATTCTGCCGCTGGGACAGACCAGCTACGGCGATTCACCGTATCAGTCCTTTTCAACCTTTGCCGGCAATCCGTATTTTATCAGTCTGGAAGCGCTGGTGGAAGAAGGCGTTCTGACGCAGGAAGAGTGTGATGCGGCGGATTTCGGCGACGATCCCAGGACAGTGGATTATGCGAAGATTTATGAAAACCGTTATCCTCTGCTGAGGAAAGCCTACGAACGCAGCAGCATTGCGCAGAATCCGGATTTCATCCGTTTTCAGCAGGAGAATGCCTATTGGCTGGACGACTATGCACTGTTCATGGCAGTGAAAAAATTCTTTGGCGATGCAAGCTGGGACAAGTGGCCGGAAGATATCCGCAAACATTACGGATTTGCCATGGACTATTACCGTGAAAAACTGTATTTTGACATTGAATTTTACAAATATATGCAGTTTAAATTCATGGAACAGTGGATGTCTCTGAAATCGTATGCCAACCAGAAAGGGATCCGCATCATCGGAGATATCCCGATTTATGTGGCATTTGACAGTGCGGATACCTGGGCTCATCCTCAGTTGTTCCAGCTGGATGAGAACAACCTGCCTACGGCAATTGCAGGCTGTCCGCCTGACGGATTTGCTGCAGATGGTCAGGTATGGGGCAATCCTCTGTATCGCTGGGATTATCACCGCCAGACGGGATATGGCTGGTGGATGTCACGCCTGGCCTACTGCTTCAGGCTGTACGATGTGGTGAGGATCGACCATTTCAGGGGATTTGATGAATACTATTCGATTCCTTACGGTGAAACGACAGCACGCAATGGTCATTGGGAAAAGGGACCGGGCATTGAGCTGTTCAATACCATGAAACGGCGTCTGGGCGATATGGAAGTCATTGCGGAGGATCTGGGCTATGTAACAGATTCTGTCCGTCAGCTGGTAAAGGACAGCGGTTTCCCCGGCATGAAGGTTCTGGAATTTGCCTTCGATTCCCGTGATACGGGAAGTGCCAGCGATTATCTGCCGCACAATTATACCTACAACAGTGTGGTTTATACCGGTACCCATGACAATGAGACACTCCGGGGCTGGTATCAGAGTATTTCTGATGAAGAACGGGCCATGGTCCGCCGTTATCTGCATGATGATCATACTCCCGATGAGGAACTGAACTGGGAAATCATCTATCTTGTTATGAGCAGTGTATCCCGCATGTGCATCATTCCCATGCAGGATTACTTCGGCTACGGCAACGAGGCACGTATGAACAGACCGTCTACTCTTGGCAGCAACTGGAAGTGGCGTATGCTTCCCGGCGAGCTCACCGATGAACTGCTGGCACGAATTGAGGACGTCACAGCTTTATACGGACGTAAGGCATGGCATAAAAAGGATGCATAACAAATATTAAAAAATATATAAAAACAGACACCTCGTTTAGAAAATGAAGAAAGGGCATCTCCGCAGCATAAAGCCGGCAGATATGCCTTTTCTTCATTTTTTGATTCCGTCAGTCTGCATCTGTTCTGTCAACCTGTCCGGATATTCTTCTCCCGGTGAATGACAGCAACAAAGTCTGTTTCGCAATGTGTGCCCGGAAACAGACGGGTTGACGTCAGACGGGGATAGGGATATTATAGTACTGTTCAATGATTATCCAAAAAAGGAGAAAACATGCAGAGGGTAAAGAAAAGGAGCAGGTTATGACAGCTGGTGAATTAAAAGAAAAAGGAATAAAACGGGCAAGAACGATTATTTACGGCAGGACGGTTTTCGTAATTCTGGCGATGCTGATTCAGTTTGCAATGCTGATTGCCGTTTACTTCCATCTGCGGGATTACAGCCTGACGGTATATGGTGTTTTTGTGGTTCTTGGCCTGCTGGTGGTACTTCATCTGTATAACGGGAGGGAAAACCCCGATCTGAAGCTGGTCTGGATGCTTCCAATCCTTGTGTTTCCCATATTCGGAGCCCTTCTGTATCTGTATATTTCCATGCAGCCGGGAACCAGAATCATCAAAAGAAGGCTGGAAAGAATAACAGATGAGACAAAGGCATATGTTCCCCAGGACCAGTCGGTAAAAGAGAGGCTGGACGGGGAAAATGTGCAGATGGGGCATTTTGCCGATTATATGAACAGGTATGCCAGCTGCCCTGTTTACGGGCAGACGGAGGCCGTATTCTATCCGCTGGGTGAAGACCAGTTTCAGGATATTCTGACAGAACTGAAAAAAGCGGAAAAGTTTATTTTTCTGGAGTATTTCATTGTGGAAGAAGGATTCATGTGGAATTCCATTCTGGAGATTCTGAAGGAGAAGGCCAGAGAAGGAGTGGAGGTACGGTTCATGTATGACGGCATGTGCGTTCTGTCTCTGCTGCCCTATTTCTATCCGAAGCTTCTTGAGAAGGACGGAATCAGATGCAGGATGTTTTCTCCGATCAAACCTTTCTTTTCCTCCCACTATAACAACCGTGATCACCGCAAGATTCTGGTTATCGATGGAAAAGTGGCGTTTACCGGAGGAACCAATCTGGCGGACGAATATATCAACCGGAAGGAACGGTTCGGCCACTGGAAGGATACGGCAATCATGGTAAAGGGACGTGCCGTGGAGCGCTTCACCTATCTTTTCCTGGAAATGTGGGACATATCGGAGCAGAAGCCGGAAAACTATGAAAAATACCGTTCGCCGCAGATGAATGAGATCGGACAGAACGGATATTTTATCCCTTACGGCGTCAGTCCTTTCGGAAATGAGCGGATCGGCCGGAGAGTGTATCTGGATATTCTGAATACAGCACAGAGATATGTACATATCATGACGCCTTATCTGATTCTGGATTATGAAATGATGATGGCACTGACTTATGCTGCAAAGCGGGGGGTTGACGTGAAAATTATCATGCCCCATATTCCGGATAAAAAGTATGCCTTTGTGCTGGCGAAAACCTATTATAATGAGCTGCTGGAGGCGGGAGTTTCCATTTATGAATATACGCCGGGCTTTGTACACGCAAAGATTTTTGTAAGTGACGATGAAAAAGCAGTGGTGGGAACGGTAAATCTTGACTACCGCAGTCTGT
>JALFLM010000092.1 GCA_022774705.1 Lachnospiraceae bacterium
TGTACAACAAACTGCCTGGCTCCGATGGCTAACGCTCTGAACAAATACGCTCCCATCCAGTCCGGTATCATGTGCACTATCCATGCTTACACAGGCGATCAGATGGTACTGGACGGACCTCACAGAAAAGGCGATTTAAGAAGAGCTCGTGCAGCTGCTGTTAATATCGTTCCCAACTCTACAGGTGCTGCTAAGGCAATCGGCCTTGTTATTCCTGAACTGAACGGCAAATTAATCGGTTCTGCTCAGCGTGTACCGGTTCCCACAGGTTCCACAACTATTCTGACAGCTGTTGTTAAGGGCGAAAACGTAACAAAAGAAGGTATCAACGCAGCTATGAAGGCAGCTTCTTCCGCTTCTTTCGGTTACACAGAAGAACAGCTGGTATCTTCTGATATCGTTGGTATCACATACGGTTCTTTATTCGATGCTACACAGACTATGGTAGCTGAAATCGGCGATGGCTTATACGAAGTTCAGGTTGTTTCATGGTATGACAACGAAAACTCCTACACAAGCCAGATGGTAAGAACAATCAAATATTTCGCTGAATTAGCATAATTCCGGACGAAAAGTGTGCCGAAGGCATACAATAAGGATGCTTGACAGCATAACCTGACATTAAGCTGCATAACAGCGGCACGGAAGGTGTTTCCGACGGACAGGCTTCCGCCGGAAACACCTTTTTGTAATTTATAGTTCATAAATATATGAGGTGAATCCAATGTTAAACAAAAAAAGTGTTGATGATATCAATGTAAAAGGCAAGAGAGTTCTCTGCCGTTGCGATTTCAATGTACCGTTGCAGAATGGTGTGATCACAGATGAAAACCGTCTCGTTGCAGCTCTGCCCACAATTAAGAAACTGGTTGCTGACGGCGGCAGGGTTATCCTCTGCTCACATCTGGGTAAACCGAAGGGTGAACCGAAGCCTGAATTATCTCTGGCTCCCGTTGCTGTACGTTTATCCGAACTGCTGGGTCAGGAAGTAAAATTTGCAGCTGATGACTGTGTAGTAGGTGACAACGCAAAAGCAGCTGTTGCAGCGATGAAGGACGGCGATATTGTTCTGCTTCAGAATACACGTTACAGAGCAGAAGAAACAAAGAACGGCGAAGCATTCAGCAAAGATCTGGCTTCTCTGGCAGAAGTATTTGTTAATGATGCATTCGGTACTGCTCACAGAGCACACTGCTCAACAGTTGGTGTTACCCAGTTCGTTGATACCTGTGCAGTAGGCTACCTGATGGAAAAAGAAATCAACTTCCTGGGCAATGCAGTTGACAACCCTGCAAGACCTTTCGTTGCAATCCTGGGCGGTTCCAAGGTTTCCTCCAAGATTTCCGTTATCAACAACCTGCTTGAAAAGGTTGATACTCTGATTATCGGCGGTGGTATGTCCTATACTTTCGCAAAAGCTCAGGGTCAGGAAATTGGTAAATCTCTGGTAGAAGATGATTACCTTGATTACGCTAAGGAAATGATTGCAAAAGCTGAAGCAAAAGGTGTTAAATTCCTGCTGCCCGTAGATACTGTAGTAGCAAAGGAATTCAATAATGACGCTCCTTCAAGAGTAGTAGAAGGCAGCATGGAAGCTGATGAAATGGGTCTTGATATCGGACCGAAGACTCAGGAACTGTACAAGGCTGCTCTGGCTGACGCCAAAACAGTAGTATGGAATGGACCCATGGGTGTATTCGAAATGCCCAATTTCGCAAAAGGAACCATCGCTGTAGCAGAAGCTCTGGCAGAACTGGATGCAACAACCATCATCGGCGGCGGCGATTCCGCAGCAGCTGTTAATACACTTGGTTTTGGCGATAAGATGACTCATATCTCCACAGGCGGCGGCGCTTCTCTGGAATTCCTGGAAGGCAAGGAACTGCCCGGTGTAGCAGCAATCAACGATAAATAATATGTAACTGTTCAGAGCCAAGCAGATTTGTACAAAAAGTGTTTTCGAGGTTGAATCTGAACAGTTGCAATAATATTGTGTTTTTAGATGATCCCTGTGCGGCAGAGAAGTTTTTCTTCTGCTGCACATCACATGTGCGGGCGGCCCTGCGGCCCGCATAAGTTTTAGAAAAGGAAGTATGGATTATGCGTAAGAAAATTATTGCCGGCAACTGGAAAATGAACATGACTCCCAGCCAGGCTGTTGCATTGGTTAATGAATTAAAACCCCTGGTAGCAAACGACGAAGTTGACGTAGTATTCTGCGTACCTGCCATTGATATTATCCCTGCTATGGAAGCTGCAAAAGGCTCCAATATCGAGATTGGTGCAGAGAATATGTATTTTGAAGAAAAAGGCGCTTATACCGGTGAAATCTCTCCTGAAATGCTGACAGATGCAGGTGTTAAATATGTTATCATCGGTCATTCCGAAAGAAGAGAATATTTTGCTGAAACAGATGAAACTGTTAATAAAAAAGTATTAAAAGCTTTCGAACACGGCATCACACCTATCATCTGCTGTGGTGAAACTCTGACTCAGAGAGAACAGGGTATCACTATCGACTGGATCCGTCAGCAGATCAAGATTGCATTCCAGAATGTTACAGCTGAACAGGCAGCAACAGCCGTAATTGCATATGAACCCATCTGGGCAATCGGTACCGGTAAGGTTGCAACTTCCGAACAGGCACAGGAAGTATGTGCAGCGATCAGAGCATGTATCGCTGAAGTATATGATGAAGCGACAGCAGCAGCAATCCGCATTCAGTATGGCGGAAGTGTATCTGCAGCAAGTGCACCTGAATTATTTGCCATGGCAGATATCGACGGCGGTCTTGTAGGCGGCGCATCCCTGAAACCTGATTTCGGCAAGATCGTTAATTACAATAAATAATCCGAGGCGATTAACAATGAGTAAAAAACCTGTAGTATTATTGATTTTAGATGGTTATGGTCTGAATGACAAGCAGGAAGCCAATGCAGTAGCAGAGGCAAAAACACCTGTTATGGACGAGCTGATGGCAACCTGTCCTTTTCAGAAAGGTTACGCAAGCGGTCTGGCAGTAGGTCTGCCGGACGGTCAGATGGGCAACTCAGAGGTTGGACATCTTAATATGGGTGCCGGACGTATCGTTTATCAGGAACTGACCAGAATTACAAAAGAAATTGAAGACGGCGTATTCTTTGACAATGAAGCTTTCATGGCAGCAGTAGAAAACTGCAAGAAAAATGATTCTGCTCTTCATATGTGGGGACTGCTTTCCGATGGCGGCGTTCACAGCCATAATACTCATCTTTATGCGCTGCTTGAGATGGCAAAGCGTCAGGGCCTTACCAAAGTGTATGTACACTGCTTCCTGGATGGTCGTGATACTCCCCCTGCATCAGGCAAAGACTATGTTGCAGAACTGGCTGACAAGATGAAAGAAATCGGTGTGGGCGAGATTGCTACTGTTATGGGCAGATATTATGCTATGGATCGCGATAACCGCTGGGAGAGAGTGGTACTGGCCTACAATGCACTGACAAAGGGCGAAGGCGTGCAGCAGACAGATGCGGTAGAAGGTGTTCAGGCCTCTTATGATGACGGAAAGACAGATGAATTTGTACTTCCCATGGTCATCATGAAAGATGGTGCTCCTACAGCAACTGTTAAAGACGGCGATTCAGTCATTTTCTTCAATTTCCGTCCCGACCGTGCGAGAGAAATCACCCGTGCATTCTGTGCGGATGAATTTGACGGTTTCGAAAGAGAGAAGAGACTGGATCTGACCTATGTATGCTTTACCGAATATGATGTAACAATCCCCAACAAGATTATTGCTTTCAAGAAGGTCCAGCTGACCAACACCTTTGGCGAATATCTGGCTGCACACGGAAAAACACAGGCCCGTATTGCAGAAACCGAGAAATATGCACACGTTACGTTCTTCTTCAACGGCGGTGTGGAGACACCCAATGAAGGTGAAGACCGTATTCTGGTAAAATCACCCAAGGTGGCAACGTATGACCTGCAGCCCGAGATGAGCGCTTATCAGGTTTGCGATAAACTGACAGAAGCGATTACTTCTGATAAATATGATGTAATTATCTGCAATTTTGCAAATCCCGATATGGTTGGTCATACCGGAATTGAACCGGCTGCAGTAAAGGCTATTGAAACAGTTGACGAATGTGTAGGCAAAGCTGTAGCAGCACTGAAGTCCGTAGACGGAACCATGTTCATCTGTGCTGATCACGGTAATGCAGAGCAGCTGAAGGATTATATAACAGGCGCACCTCACACAGCACATACCACAAATCCCGTGCCGTTTATTCTGGTAAACGGTCCTGAAGGAGCAGGTCTGGCTGAAAATGGATGCTTGGCAGATATTATTCCTACTCTGATCGATATCATGGGTATGGAGAAACCTGTGGAAATGACAGGCAAATCTCTGCTTGTAAAATAGATCTGCGGCAGATTTCATTCTTCGGGCTCAATAGAAAACTGAATAACAGTTAAAGGAAAATCCGGCGATGCATACTGATACATCTGCCGGATTTTTTAAAGATAAAAAATATGATATTTTGAGACCAATTGTAATAGTGGTAAAATGATATATAATAGTAACAATGGAAACAATCATAAAAAAATAAAAAATAATGAAAAAACAGTTGACAAATGTCAATGAAGATGGTATCCTTTAGAAGCTGTCAGCGAGGAAAACAAATAAAACTAAAAACTGACAGAAAAAATAAAAAAGCAGTTGACAAAAGTCGAAAACACTGCTAAACTAATTGAGTCGCTTGCGAAAAGCGACGACAGGAACCTTGATAACTGAACAACGTAAGAATAAACCTTTAAAGAAATCTTCGAAAGAAGATGGAAATTCCTGAAAATTCTTTGAATCATTTTTAAGAATTAAAACCTAAACGGTAAAACGGAAAAGATAAGCCATAACGTTTATCTGACCGATCAGATTTTTTAACGAGAGTTTGATCCTGGCTCAGGATGAACGCTGGCGGCGTGCTTAACACATGCAAGTCGAACGAGCGGAGACTTCGGTCAAAGCGAGTG
>JALFLM010000120.1 GCA_022774705.1 Lachnospiraceae bacterium
ATGGCCTGTCTGTGTAAAATCGCCCGGGGAGACGGAACAGATCAGCATGCAGCCTTCCTGCAGCTTTTCAATCATCGTCCCCTCGGATACAGCAATATCCTGCGCCTGCAGACCGTAATTCCAGCAGCCGTCTGTCATAAGAGACCAGGCTGTACCGGCGCCTTCCGTGTAATATCCGTTCTCCATGGCGTACATGGCAACTGCGGCAGGCGTCGCTTCCTTATTGCCGGTAAGCGCCACTGCTGCCATGGAAAGGCAGGTGGGACCGCAGCCTGACAGGGCCATCATGCTTCTTCCGTAGGGAACTGCCCCCCATCGTTTGTCCCACTGAAGGAACAGAGGATTTTCCTTTTCACATTCTTCCTCTGTCAGACGGGCTTCCCACGCCGCCTCCTCCGTATTCAGACCATTCCTTACCAGTTCCGGGTAACTGTAAACAAAATCAACCGTCTCCACATTTCTTGAGAGAAGTTCCAGCAGCTCCTCCGGATAGGAATCCGTATGTGACTGAATGTATCTGATCTTCTCGGAACTTTTTGTCAGATCCGGTTCATTGCCGGCAGATAACGCATCCTGCATGGAAGACAGCGTCTGTGAATCAGCCCCCGTCGTCTCGGCTGCCTCAGCCGATATCACCTGACCATCTCCGGCACCCGCATTTTTATTCTTTAAATCGTTATCGCCGCGATTCCAGTAGGATGAAATCCCCAGTGCCGCGTTGATGAACAAACACACTCCTGCGATAATCATAACAACGCACAGCAGCATGTTTCTGTGATGTATCTCTCTGTTCAAATCATTCCCTCCAATCTTACACTTCCAGTATGCCCGGTTTCCTTCCAGATTATTCCACCCGGTTTATAACAGAATGATACCCTTATTATAACCTTTTTCACCGGTCATGTGTTTTATATTCGTATAAGACTTTCTTTCATTTTCACTAAATAAATCTCACGTTTTTCTTAACTATTCGGCAGAGCATGATCGAAAATATATTAATCCGGCAGAAAGATTTCAAAGATGATTTTCCCGTCCCTGCTGGAGGCGCGGATCGTTCCTTTATGAAGTTCCACGATTTCTTTTGCAATAGCAAGACCAAGACCGGCGCCGCCGCTGCCGGAAGCTCTGGAAGAATCCAGGCGGAAAAACTGTTCAAACAGCCGGTCCAGCTTGTCCTTCGGTATGGTATTGCCGTAATTCAGAAACGTAATGCGGAGCCCCTTTTCCCCGCTCTCCAGAGTAATGGTAATCTCCGTATCCAGATAACTGTAATTGACCGCATTACGCAGCAGATTGTCAAATACCCGCTGCATCTTGTCACCGTCACAGCAGAACTGCACATCGGCCGGAGCATTCAGGCTGCAGGTCAGTCTTTTCTCCGCCAGCATGGGAGAAAATTCGTACACCAGCTGCTCCAGCAGACGGGTCATATTGATATTGCCCAGTTCCAGCGTAATATGTGTCAGATTAAATCTTGTGATTTCAAAAAATTCATTGATAAGATCTTCCAGACGTTCCGCTTTTTTCAGAGCAATCCCCAGATACTTCTGCTGCATATCCCCTGAAAGCTCCGTAGTCTCCGTCAGCAGAGTCAGATAGCCGATTACGGACGTCAGTGGTGTCTTCAGATCATGGGCAAGATAAACCACCAGATCATTTTTACGCTGCTCCGCCTCCTTGGCTGCTCTGGCATTGTTCTGCACTTCCAGCTTTACGGCATTGAGCTGGGTTTCAATCTCCTTGAAATCTCCCGGAAGTTCGATCAGTTCCTCAGAATCATCCGCGATCTTCTCCGATGCCTGCAGCGCCGAATCAAGGTAATGAACCGACTTGCGAAAAGCCTGAAAAATGATAACAATGACTCCCAGAACATATATGGTCAGCGGAATCCGGTACCGCCACTGATCCAGCAAATGAAGTACCGTATAATAGGGGTTATTGCCCTGCCAGTAATGCTGCTGCAGAAGCTCCTTCATCTGAAGAATCACAAAAAGAAGCACCATACAGATCCCCGTATAGATTTTCAGACGGTTCAGAGTCCGTTTCCATATCCCGGCCGCCACCGGACTGTGGAACTCCCCCGAATCCAGAATTCCTGTCCTCTTAAGCTGTTCAATCACCGTACGAAATATTTTTTTTACAAATTCTCTGAAATTCATGCCGATCCCCTGCTACTCTATCTGATACCCAACACCCCATACTGTCTTGATAAATTTCGGTTTTCTGGCCGGTTCCTGCAGTTTCTCCCTCAGCCGGCCGATATGTGTCATAACCGTATTGTTGTTATCGAGAAATTTTTCTCCCCACACTGCTTCAAAAAGCTCCTCTG
Source organism: Lachnospiraceae bacterium (assembly GCA_022774705.1). Lineage (GTDB taxonomy): Bacteria > Bacillota > Clostridia > Lachnospirales > Lachnospiraceae > TWA4. Next base: position 2,330 of record JALFLM010000120.1, read on the forward strand.
ACGAAACCACATTGCCCTGATGCTCGCAGAGATACCATAAAATATTGAACTCAATCGGCGTCAGAGATATATTCTGCCCGTAAAGGCTGCATTTATGGGTTTTATTGTTGATCACCAGTCCCCGGATATTGTACTCCTGCACCGGCTCAGACTGAACCGCCTCCGACTGATTGTACCTTGTATACCGGCGCAGCTGGGTCTTGACCCGCGCCAGCACTTCAATGGGTTTAAAAGGCTTCGTAATATAATCATCCGCCCCCAGAGTCAGTCCCATAATCAGATCGCTGTCATCCACCTTGGCCGTCAGCATAATAATAGGAAAAACATACTTCTCCCGCACCTTCTGGCAGACAGCAAACCCGTCAATATCCGGCAGCATAATATCCAGAAGCAGCAGATCCGGGGTCACCGTATCCAGCTGTCTCAGAAAATCCGAACCATTGTAAAATTTATATACCGTAAAACCATCATTTTTCAGATAAAGCTCCAGTAAATCCGCAATCTCCTTCTCGTCATCCACAATCATAATCTTCTCATACATTCGATCTTCATCCTTTCGCTAATAACCCCTATATTACAGATACAAAATGAACGTTTCAGGTTTGCATTTTCTACAAATTTCACCTGATAAAATGATATCGGACAAATAACTGAATTTCAACCCCCGTTTTTATAAAGTATTTCTAAAGATTTTATAACGTTACAGTCCAGGCTTCTACCGGGACAAAAGGTTTTGAGGTGGAATTGCAGTGATATCCTGCCTCACCGCACTCTCCCCCGGCGAAGTCCTGAACTGCTGAAACTAAGCTGAAAACTGGCTCTGATACAGTTTGTAATAGGCGCCCTGTTTTTCCATGAGCTCCTGATGGTTTCCTGCTTCCTGTATCCGGTTGTTGTCTACGTAGAAGATGCGGTCCGCGCCCCGGATTGTGGAGAGGCGGTGGGCGATGACGAAGGAGGTTCTGCCTTTCAGCAGAGCTTCAATGCCTGCCTGAACCATCATTTCCGTGTGGGTGTCGATGCTGGAGGTAGCTTCGTCCAGAATCAGGATCTGCGGGTCAGATATCATGGTACGGGCAAACGCCAGAAGCTGACGCTGTCCCACCGACAGTCTCGTTCCCCGTTCGCTGACCTCTGTGTCGTAGCCGTTTTCCATAGCCATAATAAACTCATGGGCATGAACTGCCTTTGCTGCGGCGATCATTTCCTCCTCTGCTGCCTCCGGGCGGCCGTAACAGATATTTTCACGGATGGTACCCGTAAAGAGGAAAGAATCCTGAGTCATGACCCCCATCTGACGGCGCAGGCTGGCAAGGGTTGCCTGCCGGATATCGCAGCCGTCAATGAGAATACACCCCGAAGTTACATCGTAAAAGCGGCCGATCAGATTGACAATGGTCGTTTTTCCGGCTCCGGTAGGGCCCACCAGCGCAATCGTCTCGCCCGGCTTCACCTGAAAACTCACATCCTGCAGCACCTGTTTGTCCGGTTCATCCGTATAGGCAAAGCTCACATGTTCAAAGACGACTTCACCCTGAATCCGGGGCAGCTCGCAGGCATCCTTTCTGTCCGTAATTTCAGCAGGCGTATCCATCATGTCAAAGATACGTTCCGCTGCGGAAATATTGGTGACAATCTTATTATAGAAGCTTGCCAGATTCCGGATGGGACTCCAGAACATTCCAATATAGGTGGAAAATGCCATGAACGTGCCGATTCCCACATTTTCGGCCCCCACAATGCGGATGCCGATGAAATACAGCAGGAATCCGCCCAGCCCCCAGGTGATCTCCACCAGAGCGCTGAACAGATCGGCCACTCTTACCGCATTTACAAAACTGGTGCGGTCCTCCTCGGAAAATACATAAAAGTCCGCTTCCGTTTCTTTTTCCGCCGCAAAGCTCTGGATTACCCGGATTCCCGAAATATCCTCATGGATAAATGCTGTCATGTTGGAGCTTTTCTTCCTGCGGATCTGCCACAGCTTGTGGGATTTGTACTGAAGCAGAAACATACATACAACCAGAACCGGCAGCGTAAGAAGCGCCGCCATAGCCAGCTTCCAGTTCTTTACAAGCATAATGGCTGCCACACCTGCCACCGTCAGCAGATCCGGCACCAGCTTCGTCACACTGTCCGCCAGCACCTCCTTCAGCGAATTTACATCGCCGATGATTCGTGCCAGGATTTTACCGGTTGGTCTGCTGTCGAAAAAATGAAAGCTCAGGGACTGTACATGGGCGTACAGTTCGCCCCGAATGGTCAGCAGCACCCGGTTGGTGATATCCTCCATAATCATCATGCTCTGGCGGGTACTGATCCAGAAAATCAAAAACAGTACCAGCGCAGCAGCAGACAGCCGCAGCAGCCCCTGTACATCCCTGCCTGCCACATAAACATCCACCGCCTGTTCGATCATCAGCGGTGACACCAGCGAAATCGCCAGTGTCACCAGCGTAAATGACACTGCAATCACAAGTTCCTTTTTAAATGCAAGCAGATATCTGAACAGCCGCAGCAGTGTTTCCATCTTTGGAACCTCGCGCTGCAATTCATCCTGCCCTGCCGAATTTACTGACATACTGATTCCCCCTCTTCTGATATTTTATTAACCGTACTGTGTTCTTCTCTGCCATTTTCTCCCTGTGCGTCCGCATTCTCACCGGTATTGTCTCCGTACTGGACACACCAGGTTTCGTAATATTTTCCTCTCCGCTTCATCAGTTCCTCGTGGTTTCCCCGCTCTGCTACCTGTCCGTGATCCAGAATAATGATCTCATCCGCATCCCGGACAGAGGAAATCCGGTGTCCGATAACAATTTTTGTCATTTCACCCACATCCTTCAGGTTTTTCTGAAGCATTTTTTCTGTTTCCATATCCAGTGCGGAAGTTGCGTCATCCAGCACCAGAACCGGCGCATGCCGGGCGATGGCACGGGCAATGGACAGCCTCTGTTTCTGTCCGCCGGAAAGTCCGACGCCCCGTTCTCCCACCACCGTTTCGTATTGCTGTGACAGATGGCTGACAAACCGGTGTGCACCGGCCTTTTTCACCGCCCATTTCACTGTTTCCGAATCCATTTCCGATTTCCTCCCTGTCTTTACATTCCGGTCTATGGTATCGGAAAACAGGAAAACATCCTGCGACACCACCGAAACGGCTGCGCGCAGCCGGTCCAGAGGCAGCCTTCGGATATCGATTCCGTCCAGCAGGATCCTGCCGCCGCTCACATCATAAAACCGCTGCAGCAGATTGACGATGGTGCTCTTCCCCGATCCGGTCACCCCCATAATTCCAAGGGTACTGCCCGGGCGCAGGGAAAAACTGACATCTTTCAGGATGGCGTGCCCGTCCCGTTCCAGAGTTACATGGTCAAATACCAGATCTCCTCTGATTCTGCCCGAACCGGTTTCCGGTTCTTCCGGTGAACAGATCACCGGCTGCGTATCTCCCACTTTGCGGATCTTCTTCCAGGAAGCAAAAGCAGAAGCAATATCGCTGCTGAGCCAGCCCAGAATCTCCATGGGCCAGATTACGTTGTTGGCATACTCGGAGAAAGCACCCAGTTCTCCCAGCGTCAGTCTGTCACCGATTACCAGAAAGCCTCCCGCAATAATCACCGACAGCAGCATCACTTTTCCCAGAAAGGAAATCACCGGCTGATGATTGGCCGTAATCCTGGCATCCTGCATATTCAGATTGTAGAATTGTTTATTATGACTGTTGAATTTCTCAATTTCACAGGACTCTCTGGCAAATGCCTTCACTGTACGAACCCCGGACAGATTCTCCTGTGCAATGGTATTCAGTCTGGCAGTCTCCTCACTGATCTCATCGAATACAACTCCCAGCTTCCGCTCCATCCGGACGGCGCAGACTCCGATCACCGGCAGCACCAGCAGAGGAATCAGCGTAAGCAGCGGACTGATCTGAAACATGCAGAACAGAACCATCACCGTATGAACCAGCGCCTCCACCGCCAGAATGCCGACAAATCCCACCGCTACCCAGACTCTGTCCACATCGTCCTTCATTCTGGAAAGCAGTTCGCCCGTATTGTGCTCATCAAAAAAGTCCATGGACAGCGACTGAATATGATGAAACAGATCACGCCGCATATCACGTCCCACCGTGATTCCCACGTAATCATATGTAAATTCCTTGGCATACTGAAAAACAGCCCGCCCCAGCCCGATTCCGATCAGGCCAAGCAGCAGCTTCATCAGCAGCTCCATCCTCCCGCCGATGATTACGTCATTGATAATATGCTTCGTAATCTGCGGCGCCATCATGTCCAGGCAGATGCTGATCAGCATGGCGATCAGACCGAACAGATACAGCTTCCAGTACCGCCTCATGTAATATGTCAATGGTTTCATAAATGATCTTCCTCCCCTCATCAAACAAATAAAGATTAATCTGAACAAAAAAATCCGAAGGTCAACCGGACCCTCGGATTTGTATATGTTCTTATGAAACTGCGGCAGATATAACGACACGCTGCAAAAGCATCCGCATACCGTAAAGACCTTCATACACTGTAAAGGTCTCACATCTTGTAAAGACATCACATCTTGTAAAGACATCCATACACTACCATGACATCCGCCCGTGAGAAAACCGATGCCACAGCGCAAAAAAGCCGCAGTCCATACGAACCGCGGCTGGTGATTCAGAATCATCCCGACAAAAATAAGTGTCAGAATCCCTGCCAGATACAGAACCGGCTGTCCGTTTGACTGATATGTTTATAAAATTCAAAGTCTGAAAACCTTCTGACATCTGCTGCGAAATATAAATTAATTGCCATGTGACAGCCTCCTTTCTCAAAATAAGTTCTGATTTCCGGTTACAACTCAGCCGACGCATCTGTTCTCTGTAAAAATACGGCAGATGCGCAACTGTATCTATGATAAACGGGAAGCGTACTTGTGTCAATAGAAATTTTTTTAAAATTTTTTCAAAAAAGGTGTTGACATTTTCCTTGTGTTGTTATATAACATATATAACAAATAAAACAAATAACACATTGGAGCCATTCCGAATCAGGTTTTCCTCTTTCCCGGTTCCATGTGCCATCTATAGTTATCTATATAAGGAGGAATTGATTATGTTAGTACCCAGTATTTTTTCAAACAGATTTTTTAATGATTTCTTTGAAGATGCATTCCAGCCCTTCAGTGGCAGCTATTCCACCTCTGACAGCACAAACGGCCTGATGAGTGCCGATGTGAAAGAATACGATGACAAGTACCTGATGGATCTGGAGCTTCCCGGATACCAGAAAGAAGATGTACACGCTCAGCTGAAAAACGGCTACCTGATCATTCAGGCACAGCGTTCCGAGAACAATGACCAGAAGGACGATGCAGGACATTATATCCGCAGAGAACGTTTCAGCGGCAGCTGCCAGAGAAGCTTCTATGTAGGCAAGGATGTGAAAGAAAGCGATATCTCTGCTTCCTTTAAGGATGGTGTTCTGACACTGCAGATTCCGAAGATTCAGGCAGTTCCCGCAGAGGATACAGCAAAGTATATCAGCATCAACTGATCTTCCGGTAACGATTCGGAACGGTTCAATCGGAGGATATTCATAATGCGGCAGGGCCGGTGAAGCTGTCCGGTCACCCGTGGGATCTATACCCGTGGGTGACCGGCGGCTTTACCGGCCCTGCTTTATGGTTTCTGCATTATGGCTGATGGTTTGCATTCTGAAATGTGATGTACAAAAACAATCGCCAAATGAAAGGTTTATTTCATACCTGTTTTCAGTATCCGGAACATCCGGTCTGCTGCATCTGCATACAATTCTTCCGCCCGTTCCATGGCCTCTTCCAGTGTCATGGGACCGTTTACCGTGGGTATAATGCTGCTGATTCCATATTCATACAGACCCTGTGCGCCTTTTCCCATACCGCCCGTGATGGCTATGACCGGTATATCCTTCGCTTTGCAGCGCAGGCCGATACCGCCCGGCACCTTTCCGAATGCCGACTGCCAGTCCATGCGTCCTTCTCCGGTAATGACCAGGTCTGTTCCTTCCAGATGGGAATTGAAGTCAATCAGATCCAGTACCGTTTCGATTCCTGATTTCATATCTGCATGGAGGAATACCTTCAAAGCAGCTCCCAGACCTCCTGCTGCGCCTGATCCGGGAATTGCATCCACATCCACGCCCAGCTGTTCTCTGATCACTGAGGCATAGTTTTTCATGCCTGTTTCCAGAGCCCTCAGCTTTTCTTCATCTGCACCTTTCTGCATGCCGAACGTATAAGTGGCACCGTGTTCGCCGGTCAACGGATTATTCACATCACACATCACCGTAAATGCGGTTTCCTCCACAGCGGGATGAATGCTGCTCATATCGATGGAAGCGACCTTTATCAGATCCTCTCCCACACCGGTAAGCTCATTTCCTTCTTTATCCAGAAAACGAATGCCAAGGGCTGTCATGGCACCCATTCCGCCGTCGTTGGTAGCACTTCCGCCGATAGCAATGGAAATTTCCCGATATCCTTTATCCAGAGCATCACGAATCAGTTCACCTGTACCGATTGACGTGGTTTTCATGGGATTTCTCCGGTCTGCAGGTACCATGGGAAGCCCCGAAGCCGCCGCCATTTCAATGATAGCCGAACGGTCATTTACTTTTCCGTAGGAAGCAGTTTCCGTTTCCATGAGGGGGCCATGAACATCCGCCGTTTCCATACTCCCTTTTACCGCGGCAATCACTGCATCCACAGTACCTTCGCCGCCATCCGCAACAGGAAATCCCGCTGTTTCGCAGCCGGGAAAATACTTCTTCGCAGCTACCGTTAATATATCTATGATCTGCCGCGAAGTTAATGACCCTTTAAATGAATCCGAAGCAAATAAAAACTTCATACTGCCTGTCCTCCTGTCTTCCGATTTCTTCTTTACCCATATTCTGACTCCTCATATCTGATATCCGTATATTAGCACATTTTCCTTTATATGTCTTTCCGTGCAATGAGTTTTTTCTGCTGTCCTTTCATAAAAACAATTCTCTGCAGCACACAAAACATATACAGGCAATGCATATGAACATAAACAGGCTGTCCCGTTATCGATAATCATTTATCAATAACAAAACAGCCTGCTGTTTATTTAACCACTGTTTATTTAATCTCTGCTTATTCAATCTCTGCTTATTCAGCTGCAGCTTCTTCTCCTGCGTCTTCTGCAGGTACATCATTATGTACCTGAGTAACAGTTACAACAACTGCTTCCGGATCGGTTTTCAGTTCAATATCCGTATCCTTTGCGATGTCCAGATCTTTCACTTTGATGGCATCGCCTGCATGCATACCGCTTACATCGATTTCAACCTTCTCAACCAGTGCGGCGGGAAGGGCTTTATAGGAAATTTCGGGCAGCAGCAGCTGAACGACACCGTCCTGAACCGCATTGTGGTTCAGCAGAATAACCTCTGCTGCGGAATGAATCTTCTCGTTGCTCACCAGTGCCTGAAAACTGATTTCATCGATTTCTCTCTTCATGGCATTGTACTGAATGTCCCTCACCAGCACATCATACTGCTGTCCGTCGATGTCCAGCATGATCTGCCCGCCTTTGGTGGTGGTCTTCAACACAGCATCCAGATCCTTTTTCTGGATCTTAACAGGAATCGATTCCTTCATCTCTCTGCCAAATACATTGCCGGTAACAAATCCTTCTCTTCTTAATTTCTTTGCCTTGATGTCCAGACTTCTTTTTTCAGCTTTTAAAGTATTCATTTATCTTTTCCTCCAAAAATCTGACAAAAACTCAATCTGCTCGACAGCCTTCAACTTTTCAACTCTGAATCTCAAAGAGGTTTATCAAGTAGGTTCTTTTTTGTTACAGCTGTATTATAACACTCATTCGTTAAACTGATTAACCAAATAAAAATTTTGTTTTGCCAATTTTATATACAGAATGCACAAATCCCGCCGGTTATTAAGCCGACGGGACTCATTTATATCTCCGTATTTTTTAATCCCGGAAAACGATTTCTCCGGTCTTTTCATCCATACTTTCCACAATAGCCAGGGATTCCAGGCGTACTCCTTTTGAGCGGATGGCATCGCCGCCCCGCTGAAAGCCTTTTTCGATAACAATGCCTGCGCCCACCAGCTCTGCACCGGATTCATTGACCAGATCAATCAGCCCTTCCAGTGCTTTGCCGTTTGCCAGAAAATCATCAATCAGAAGCACCTTGTCCCCGGGGCCCAGAAACTCTTTTGATACAATAATATCGTAAACTCTGCCGTGGGTAAAGGATTCCACCTTGCTGGTGTATACTTCACCAGCAATATTTTTGGTCTTGTTCTTTTTTGCAAATACGACAGGACATCCGAATGACTGTGCCACAATACAGGCAATGCCGATACCACTGGCTTCAATGGTGAGAATTTTGTTGATCTCACAGTCGCTGAAGCGTCTTTTCAGTTCTTTGCCGATCTCCGTAAATAATTCCACATCCATCTGATGGTTCAGGAAGCGGTCAACTTTTAATACATCGCCGCTTTTGATCACGCCGTCTTTTCTGATTCTGTCTTTTAAAATCTGCATTTCAGTTCCTCCCCTGTATATAACAGCCAGCTCATCTATGCTGCCCTGTATTCTGTACTGTTCAGAGCCGGGCAGATCTGCCGTGTTTTTCAGGTTGGCTCTGAGCAGTTACATATCTCAATATGTCGAATGTATCAGTTATACTACATCTTTCCCGTGTAATCAAGTTTCTTAATATAATCAAGAATGATCTCCATGGCTTCCGGCCGGTCTGCGTCCGCCAGTTCCTCTTTCTGCCCTGCATGGCAGAAAAAGCAGTCCTCCGGATGCTTTTTTGCAACTTTCCTGCCGCCGGTATCCCCTTCCAGAGAAAGCAGCTCCGGCAGATATTTCCGCTGGAAGATCACCGGATTGCCCGGCTGACCCTGCCAGCACATGCTTCCGATGCCTTTGCCCGCCGCCAGCGTCTCCTGCACCAGCCTGACGATGGACGATGCCTGAAGACAGGGCTGATCCGATGTGAGAAACATGTAATAATCAGATTGTCTGCCGGCTGCAGCGATTCCGTTTTTAATGGTCCAGGATACGCCGGATTCACTTTCAGGACTGTAGACAGCCTGCCAGCCTTTTATCTCTGCTTCCCTGAGAATCTCCTCGAACCTGCTTACTACAAATACCCGGCAGAAAGCTCCGACAGGGACTTTCTGACAGATTCCGCCTTTACAGGAGTCCATAACAGCGGGGGAGACTGACAGTTTTTCCACTGCCAGCTCCACCTGCTCAAGCACGTAAGAATATACCGGTCTCCCCTGTATCGGATACAGCAGCTTATTGCTTCCGAAGCGGCGGCTGCTGCCGGCCGCCATCACGATAAAGTCTATTTTCAAATCTGCATTCATCATCTTTCTGCTGAACTACTGCCATCCTGCCTCACTGCTTTTCCTTTTCCCGGATTGCCATCAGAATCTTCTCCGGTGTAATGGGTAGCTCGTGGAAATAGCATCCGGTAACACCGGCGATGGCGTTGTTCAGCGCCGGTGAAGGAGTATTAATCACAATTTCACCGATGGATTTGGCACCAAAGGGCCCCCGGTCTTCGTAGCTGCTTTCAAATTCCACATGAATATCGTGGATATCTTGTCTGGTGGGAATCTTGTACTGCATCAGTGAATTGTTGTACAGACGTCCTCCGGTGCTGTACTGAACATCCTCATACAGCGCCATGCCGATGCCCTGCCCGATGCCGCCTTCCACCTGAACTCTTGCCAGATTGCGGTTGATCGGTGTTCCGCAGTCCACAACAGCCACATAGTTGAGGATTTCCACAGATCCGGTCTCCTTATCCACCTCGATTTCCACGATACCGGTCATGAAAGGCGGCGGTGATGTAGGGGAGCAGTTGCTGACAGTGGCTTCGATGGTATGGTGGGGCATAGCCATGGATTTTGCAGCAATTTCCGCCAGCGTAATCTCTTTGCCGTTTACCGGATCGTAAACCCGGTTTCCTTCATAGCGGAGACCTTCCCTCTCAGCGCCGTCGGTCACACCCAGCCAGACAGCCGCATTTTCCAGAATATTATCCACCACCTGCTCTGCGGCCTGTTCCACGGCTTTTCCTGTGACAAAAGTTGTACTGGAAGCATAGGATCCTGCATCGTAGGGTGAGGCATCCGTGTCCGCAGCCAGCACCATGATGTGGTCATAGGGGCACTGAAGAACCTCCGCTGCAATCTGTGCCAGAATCGTATCGCAGCCGGTTCCCATATCCGCAGAACCGATCATCAGGGTAAATAAACCGTCATCATTCAGCTTGATGGTTGCGGAACCCACGTCCACATTGGAAATACAGGAGCCCTGCATGGCCATGGCTACGCCCAGACTGCGCACTTTTCCGTTGCCCATATCTTTAACCCGTTCTCTGGAATCCCAGCCGATCATCTCCTTTGCTCTGGCCATGCAGCGGTCGAGAGCACAGCTGTCGTTGGGCTCATTATAATATGCCGGCATATGACTGCCTTCCATCAGCATGTTTTTCTCGCGAATTACCGTGGGATCCATGCCCAGCTTGTCCGCCAGCTCGGAAACCAGTGATTCCAGCGCAAAAACGCCCTGAGTCGCGCCGTATCCCCGGTACGCTCCGGCAGACATGACATTGGTGTAAACCACATCGTAGCGGAAACGGAATGCCTCCGCATTCCTGCCGTACAAAGGAATCGATTTATGACCGCTGAGACCTACCGTTGTGGGGCCGTGTTCCCCGTAGGCACCGGTATTGGACAGCGTGTACATATCAATGGCACGGATCGTACCGTCCTTTGAAGCACCGATTTTTACCGTAACCTCCATCTCATGACGGGGCGAAGACGCAATCTGCGCTTCCCTTCTGCTGAAAATCATTTTTGAAGGCTTCCCTGTCTTCCATGTGACAAATGCGGGAAAAACCTCCGCAACCACACTCTGCTTTGCGCCGAATCCGCCGCCGATGCGGGGCTTTGTGACGCGGATCTTTGATTTGGGAATTCCCAGTGCATTGGAAATAATCCTTCTCACATGGAAAACAATCTGTGTGGAGCTGACCACATTCAATCTGCCGTAGGCATCCATGGTACAGTAAGTACGAAACGTCTCCATCATGGCCTGCTGGTTGGCTTTCGTATGGTATGTTCCTTCCACCACCACATCACAGTCCGCCATGACCGCATCCACGTCTCCGTCGCTGCACTCGTCACAGGCACACAGATTCCGTTTGTTATCCGCACCCACCGGACAGAGGGATTTCCATGAATCTTCAGGATGAACCAGAATGGGGTTATCCTTTGCCCTGCGGAAATCCAGCACCGGCTCTTCTACTTTATAAGAAACTTTTATCAGTTTCAATGCTTTATCTACCGCCTTTTCCGTTTCACCTGCCACGATGGCTACCGGATCCCCCACATAACGGACGCGGCGGTCCAGAATCAGTCGGTCATAGGGACTGGGCTCGGGCCAGGTCTGACCGGCCATGGTAAAACGCTGCTGCGGTACATCCTCCCAGGTGTAAACAGCTTCAATACCGGGCACCAGCTTTGCCTTATCTGTGCTGATGCTCTCGATCACAGCTGATGCATGGGGGCTTCGCAGAACTTTAACAATCAGGCAGTCCTTCGGCGCCACATCATCGAGATAAACCGGCTTTCCTGTCACCAGGGCCATGGAATCCAGCTTGGGAAGCTTTTTATTGACATATTTCAGATCATCCGTAGATTTCATCATAACTGATCAGCCTCCTTCTCTGCAGATTTTCCGGCAGCTGCATATTCTTCCGCTGTCTTGCTTTTTCCGGCACCGCCTTCTTCCTCCCTGGCCATCCTTTTTTCCCTGCGCTGTGCAAGAAATGCCTTCATGGCACGGGTCTGTCCTTCGTAACCGGTACAACGGCAGAGATTCCCCGCCAGATATTCCCGGATCTGTTCTTCTGTGGGATCCTCATACTCCCGGAACATGGCAAGAGCATTCATAATAAAACCGGGATTGCAGAAACCGCACTGGTCTGCCCCCTGATTTGCAATAAATGCGCCGAATTCCGCTGCTTCCTCCTGCAGACCTTCCAGCGTCTCGATTCTGGCACCGTCAGCCCTCACGGTCAGAACCGCGCAGGAAAGCACGGGCTTTCCGTTCATGATCACCGTGCACAGACCGCAGTTCGTAGTCTCGCAGCCGCATTTGATGCTGTAGCAGCCATGATTTCTCAAAAATGTATATAAAGTCAGATCTGTATCCACATCTTCTTTAATTACTTTTCCGTTTAAAGTCAGCTGAACTAACATGATGCTCCTCCTTCCAGCGCAAGACAGGCTCTTTTGACCAGTACTTCCGCAATCATACTGCGGTACTGCGCCGAGGCGCGCATATTGGAACCGAAGGTCACTTCGGAAGATACGTATTCACCGAATTTACGTGCAGATTCTTCCGTAATACCGCCGGCCAGAATGCCCTTTTCATCCTCCACAACCACAGCCCGGCCCGGTCTGGCACCAATGGCAGCGCGGACAGGCCGTCCCTGTTCCGCGCAAACGGCACAGGTCAGTACCGGAAAATCGGTCTGCGTATTGCGCTGGGACTGATACGCCGCGCGGCAGCCGTCCTTTTTCACGATAATCCGGACCAGAATATCATTATCCTTCTTCATGACAGTAAATTCACGCATCGGTACAATGCCGCCCTTATACAGCTCCACACTGGCATCCAGAGCCAGAAACATCGTCAGCACATCCGAAAAACCGTATCTTCCGAAAATACTGCCCCCCACAGTTGCCGTATTGCGGAACTGTACCCCCACAATATGACGGACACTTTCCCGCATGGCTCCCCGGGTCAGCTCTGCCAGACCCGGATGCAGCTCCAGATCCCGAAGTGTCGTCATGCAGCCGATCCGGAAATCCTCTTCCGTCTCCTCTATCTTATCAAGTCCCAGACCGGAAAGATCAATCACTGTCTGAACCTTTCTGCGGCTCAGGCGCATCCACATCATCCCGCCCATGACACGGGCGCTCCGTTTCTGATTCAGCTGCCAGGCCTGCTCCAGGCTCTCCGCTTTCACATAATTCTGAATGGTAATCACGCTTTCTCCTCCATCTTATCATCAGACATTTGTAATACTCTGCTGAAAAATTACGAAAAAATCATTTTCGCAGTTATGGAAAGTATAACTTACAAAAAACATTTTGTATATGGGAATTTCAGAAAAAACTTGACATTTCATTCTACATAATGTAGTATCAAAATATACTACATTATGTAGAATGAAAAGGAGATGATTTTATGACCAATCTTCAGATGGGTACCGCAGAATCCCGTTTTGCTGACATCATCTGGTCTCATGAACCGCTTTCTTCTTCAGATCTGGCCAGATTGAGCGGGGCGGAATTAGGCTGGAAGAAGACCACTTCCTATACAGTCCTGAAACGACTGTGTGAGAAAGGGATTTTCCAGAATTGCAAAGGTACCGTTACATCACTGATTTCACGTGAAGAGTACTACTCCATGCAGAGCGAGCAGTTTGTGGAAGAAAAGTTCGGCGGATCTTTACCTGCATTTCTCGCTGCATTTACTGCGAGAAAACGTCTGGATTCCAGAGAGGTGGAAGAGCTGCGCCGTATGGTGGAAGAATATAAGGAGGAATCATAATGGAAGCTGTATTTCTTAAACTTCTTACTGTCAGCATCAATGTCTCCTGGCTTGTTTTTGCAGTCATGATACTGCGGATTCTGTTTCGCAGGGCTCCCAAATCCATCCGCTGCATGCTGTGGGCCTTTGTCGCAATCCGCCTGATCTTTCCTTTTTCACCGGAAAGCGAATGGAGTCTTATCCCCGATATGGAATTTATGCTTTCCGGCATACTTCAGACGGAAACAACGCCGCCGGAAACGTTTCATTCAGGAACAGTTCAAACAGAAGCGAATGTAATAGAAACAAATGTAATGGAAACGAATGCAGTGGAAACAACCCGGTCAGAAACAGCCCGGACAGAACCTGTTCTGCCTGATTCATGGGATGTCCCTTTACTTAATGTTCCTTTGCTCAATAATACATTCCGGGTTCTTCTGTCTGCCGCATCAATACTGTGGCTTCCGGGATTTTTCCTGTTTCTTGTCTATGCTCTCATCAGTTTTCTCCTTATCCGTAAAAGAACAGAAGAAGCAGTTTATCTGAAAAGCCGCATATGGATCTGTGACCGTATTCCTTCAGCATTTATTCTGGGCATGATAAGACCCCGCATATACCTTCCTTCATCCATAGATGAAGAAGATATACCATATGTTATACTTCATGAAAATGCTCACCTGAAGCGTCTGGATCATATATGGAAACCCTTTGCATTTCTGCTGCTTTCCGTGTATTGGTTCAACCCGGTCATGTGGATTGCCTGCATTCTGTTCTGCAGAGACATGGAACTTGCCTGTGATGAAAAGGTTATCCGGGAATCCGGTTCTGAAATCAAAAAGCCATACTCCCTTGCCCTGATCAACTGCAGCGCTCCCCGAAGAAGGATCGCTCCCTGTCCCCTTTCATTTGGCGAAACAGGTGTAAAAACAAGAATCCGGGAAATCCTGAGTTACAAAAAGCCGTCTCTCCGGCTCACTCTGGCGGCCCTCATTGTGTCCTTTACCGTATCCGGCTGCCTGCTGGCAGACCCGAAGACAGAAACGGCTGCTGTAAACGGGTCACTGAACACAGACGCCCAATCCGGGGCAGCGGACGATGTCTTTCTCCCGTCAGACTATTTCAATACCTGGTTCAGCAGCAATGAAACCGGCCGGACAGACTTTGCCAATTCCTGCCTGTCTTCCTTCTACGATTCACCGCAGGATATTGATCTTAATAAATTTTTCTACAACGGTTTTTCCGCAGAAATCGAGGACGCAGACATAAGCTTTCTGGAAAACCAGGGCGCAGACCTGTCAATGGACATAATCAAGCTGCCGCGCACCGACATGGACCGTATCCTGACCCAATATTTTGGAATCACACTGGCAGAAACCAGCCGGAAAGGCATGGAAAACTTTTATTACAACCCGGAAACAGACACCTATTACACGCTTCATAACGACTGCTTTTACGAATACATCAACATACAGGAACAACACCCCGGTGAAAACGGGACCATCACCATAATATACACTACGAAAAGCCTCCCCGACAGTACCGGGGAAAATGAAAAACGCACCGCAGTCCTGAAAAAAACCGGGGATCAGTATCAGTTCCTCAGCAACCGGATTTATACTGTTGAAAACCATCCCGGAAATTAATTCAGAGAAAATTCCGAACTGCATGCAACCTGTTCCCTCCTGCATGCAACCTGTTCTGTTTCTCTTGTCTGCCGGTTCGGTATATGTTTTAATAGAATCAGATCAATTAATGGTTCTGGAAAAGAATTCGCAGATTCATAAATTCCTGTTCCGGAAATTCCTGTTTTAGAAATTTCCGTTTTCCGGAATCTGCTGAAAGGAGGCGCTGCTGTCCGATGCTTAAGATTAAACTGCTGCTTGGCAAAGAACTGTGCGATTCCGTTGCGGAAGAACTGACGGCATCCGGCCACATAATTACCGAAGATGCCGATTTTATTCTGACAGAGAACCGGAATTACCCCGACCTGATCATCGGCAAAAGGGACGGTGAAATCTTTCGTCTGAAGCTTGCCGATATTACACATATCGAAAGCCTGGGACATGATATCATCGCCCACTGCGGTGGCCGGGAATACAAGCTGTCCGAGCGGCTCATACGCCTGCAGAATCTGCTGAACCCGGAGGATTTTCTTCGTATCAGCAATTCCGTTATCGTCAATGTTCACTGTATTCAGTCCATCAAGCCTGCACTGTCAGCCAGATTCATCCTGACTTTATCAGACGGCTGCAGGGTGGATGTCACACGAAGCTATTATTACATTTTCAAGGACTTTTTCAAAATATAAGGAGGGGATTTTATGCTTTCGATAAGTCTGCTGTTTCTGATTGGTCTGATGGTCGTCCTGGTTGCAGCCAGTACCATGTTTTATCTGCATGTATACACAAAAAAGATCAACCGGCGCCTCCAGGAAGGTCCTGACGGAAACAGAAAGGAATTGTGGTCACCGTTTCGCTTTTGTCTCACATCCGCAGCGGTGACCGTACTGATTCTGGTTGTGCTGCTGCTCATTCTGGTTGCTGTTTCCGACAGCAGAAATTCAAACTCAAATGACAATGCGGCAACAACCAACTGCAATTTCTATACCAAAGAGGAGATCGAAGGTATCTCCTGGCTTTCAAACTATTCCATGGAGGAAAACGCAGGATATACACGCCATGAAGCACAGGATGAAAACTTCCGGTATACCTGTTTTATCAGTGAAGAGCCTTACGATGACATGCACCCCGGATTTCTTGTATTTATTGAATATATCGGAGCTGCAGAACTTTCCGATTTCGAAACCACCTGTCTTTACGGAGAATTCCGGTTCGCGTCCAGGCCAGGAGCCTCCGGGCTGGGTGCCGGAGGAGGAACGGTGGATTCTGTTGTATGTTTTACCGGCAATGCAGCGCAATTTGAAGGACGGTTCACCGGAACCTATGGCCTCTTCACAGAAAAAGACTTTGAACAGTACCAGACAGAATACGAGAAGGCCTTTAAGCAGGATACCATCGTCGATGAACTGGATTACGCATCTGTGACCGCACAGTTTACCATCGACTTTGATTACCTGTTCGGAACTGATGAAATGGAAGAAGAGAATGCGATATTTGCTATCAATTAGCAGCAAGCGGATATTCCGGCGCTGCCCGGTAACGAAGGAATCTGAAACTTCTCTCTTCTCTTTCCGATTTTCTCAAAAAACAGCGTTCTCCGGTTCATTGCCGGAGAACGATATTTTTTGAAACATATTATAAACCTGTTTCAGCACATGTTTTCCACATGCCTGAATCTGTTTTCAAACCCGGTCTACAGTTGTTTCAGATACTCTTCTACATTCAGATATGTCACATTTTCGGCGGTCTCTTCTGACACATCTTTCAGCTCAGCTGTCTCCCCTCTGTAGATTACATACTTTCCTTTAATCGGACCATATCTGAATTCCGTATCCCTGCATTTCTTCTCATCCAGCAGATGCCTGCACTGCTGCGGTACAATTTTC
The DNA here is from genome assembly GCA_022774705.1 of Lachnospiraceae bacterium. Lineage (GTDB taxonomy): Bacteria > Bacillota > Clostridia > Lachnospirales > Lachnospiraceae > TWA4. The sequence continues at coordinate 19,495 of JALFLM010000120.1, forward strand.
ATGCTGTGCTTAATCTCATAGATCTCACAGTTTCCTTCTTCCGGATCAAAAACAACCATGTCAAACTCGCCAATCGCAAACTGTAATCTGAAAACTTCGCAGTGTTTTCTGGATAATTTTGTTTCCAAAAGAACAATATCTTCCATCATTCTACCTTTGATTTCATCCATGATCCGTTCCGTTACACGTTTTCTCTCAGTCAGAGACATATTTCTGAATTTTTCATCCTGCATAAGGGATTTAATCAATGCTTCTGCCTGGGAATACCGCATACCGGGCTGCGAAAATGCCGTTCTGGTTTCTCTGCGGTTATAATCAGACATCCATCTGGTTTCGATTTCTACTGTAAGGTCCAGAAGATCCAGATATTCTTTTATCTCAAAACGATGTACATCCTGTATTACCACAGACTGTTCTTCTTTATTCCGGATTTCCAACAGAGATTTCAGCGTTTCATTTACTTTTGCAATATCAATCCGATCCAGAATATCGGTCGGTTTCTCACGATCTTTTCTAAGATTCTTTGCCGATATCCCCAAATCATTTGATTTGAAATTTCTGGTTAAGACCTCAATCGTAAATCGATGATTCATATCTTCAACAATACGATTAATTGCATTCGTCAATTCATTCTTCTCATATAATTCACGCAGGGAACGAAAATGGTCTTCATACTGATAATTTTTCAACGAATGCTGGATATTACGGGCAATCGCACTGTCCACATATTCATCCGTGCTTTTCCTGGTAGCAAAAATCACATCATCATTATAATGTCTGCCGCCCATACTCATCGTACCGCCATAACGGATATAATCATCAATACCAGCTACACCCAGGACATTTTCAAACTCACGGTATGGAATGAAAGTTGTATGAGACATGATACACCGGTCATACAACTCCTCATCCTCCGAGAACATAAATCCAAGAGAATCCGTACCTGACAGAACAATTTTCATTCCGCTGGCTGCAAATACGTCAGAGAACAAAGCTGCACCTTCAATAAAATCATCAAGTAGCGTTACCTCATCAATAAACACATAACGATAACCATTTGACTCAAGATATTTTAAATCCTGATTCACATCGTCAAGACTTCTGCTGTCCTGTATCTGCATAAACACCGTTTTGCTTCTCATCTCTGCATCCATCTCAAGAATCAATTGACGGATCAAGGTCGTTTTTCCTGTTCTTCTTAAACCATATAAAATATATATTCTATCATGAATGTCTCCATAAACGTAATCATACAGCTGTTTATAACATTCACGCTTTCGCCATCCGGCAACCGACTGTACAAAGCGATCCAGTTCCGGACCAATTCGAACAGCACAATGAAACTGATATGACAAAGCCGCTGCTTCTGCATATTTTATTCCTGCTTCTTTTAACAGCTTTTGCAGTTCTTTTCTTCTTTCGATCTGTTTTGTCAATAATTCCAGTTCATCTTCTCTGGCCCTTCTGGAACGTTGCTTTCCATTTTCTCTCCACTGATAATAAGCATATTCTTTTCCATTTATTCTCTTGTAAGTGATACCGCCGGATGGCAATGTTTCGATCTCGGCAAGAATCCTGGCGTATTCTTCATTCAACATGTGTATCCCTCCTTACAATCCAATTTTAACTTTTTTAACTTTATTTGTAAAGTTAAAATTATTGGCAGTCAAATACTCATACCATCTTCTCCGCCAGCCGCCGGATCACTTTTTCACAGCGCTCGATATCGGCGCACCGCACATATTCATCGGGCTTGTGGGCCATTTCCAGATCCCCGGGGCCGTAGGACATACAATTGTGATTGCCCAGGATTCCTGAAATAACAGCCGTATCCGTATAACCGGGAAACGTACTGATGACTGTTTCCTGTCCCGTGATCTCGTCTGCTGCTTCCTTCAGCCGGGCAAGCAGCAGGGAATCCGGGTCTTTTTCCACCGGCGGACGGCTTCCCGTAACCACATAGCTGCCCCGGCAGCCGGGCACCTGACGGCAGGCATGATCAAGAGCTGTCTGCACCAGTTCTTCTGCTTTTTCCAGATTCATGGGCGGCACCAGGCGCATATCGATCCATACTTTCGCCCGGTCCGGCACCACATAGGGCCGGTATCCGCCCTCGATCTGCCCGAAGGTGACCGTGGAAACGCCCAGATCCTCATGGGACGGACAGGCAAGGATTCCCCTGCGGATTTCACAGATTGTCTCGGAAATGCAGGCAACAGCATCGGCACCCTTCCACGGAGTTCCCGCATGGGCTGTAATCCCCTCTACGGTCACTTCAAACCAGGTTCGCCCCTTATGCGCCACCTGAATCTGACCGTTGGTGGGCTCCATATCAAGAATCCAGTCCTTCTCCGTCACCCAGCCGGAACGGATTGCCGCCTCCGACCCCCGCATGAAATCCTCCTCATCCATGGTGCCGATAAACACCAGCGGGTACTGAAGCCTCCTTCTGCAGGCCGCCATCCGCGCAAACACTGTCATGGCGCAGGCCAGCCCGGACTTCATATCACAGGCTCCACGCCCGTAAATCTTTCCATCTTTCATCACCGCACCAAACGGCGGAAACTCCTCCGACCAGCCATCGCCCGCAACCACCGTATCCATATGGCAGATAAACACCAGTGCAGGCCCCTCGCAAACCCCCGGAATCCGCGCCATCACATTAAACCGCCCGGGAAGCACCTCCTCCCGAACCGTCTCAATCCCCCTGAATGAAAACCAGTCGCACACAAACCCGGCAATCTCCCCCTCAAACACCCCCGGGTCCGTACTCTCAATCCCAACCAGCACCCGGGTCAGACCCACCGCATCACAAACCTCCAGAGCCCTCTCACGCCACGGAACCAGAGCATCTGAATTATTACCCATCATCTCATCCACTCCATTCATATGATTCATCAACTCATCCTCCCCATTTATACGATCCATGCCCATCATCTCATCCACACACCCAACAAACCAACACGCCCTCTCCCCCATCCATCAGCCGCCGGGACATTGCCGCCGCGACGGGGATTTCCCCCGCAATAAACAACGAAGGGTTTGAACTGCACAACTCCTGAAGCGGACATTCCCAGTCCGCGTAAGGAGTTCGTACGGCTCAAACCCGTAGCTTTCGCCAAAATCCCCATCGCCGGCAGCCCCCGACTGATGAGATTTACTTACTTAAATATTCGTGGATACTCTTTGCTCCTGTCTTTCCTGCTTCCATCGCCAGGATTACAGTTGCTGCGCCGGTTACGGCATCGCCGCCGGCGAATACGCCTTCACGGCTGGTCTTTCCTTTTTCATCCGCTGTGATACATTTCCATTTGTTGACTTCCAGACCTTCTGTTGTACTGGAAATCAGCGGGTTGGGTGATGTACCGAGAGACATAATGACCGTATCCGCTTCGATTTCAAAATCGGATCCGGGCACTTCCACCGGGCGTCTTCTGCCGGAAGCATCGGGCTCGCCCAGTTCCATTTTACGGACAACAACGCCCTTTACCCAGCCGTTGTCATCGGTGAGAATCTCCACCGGATTGGTCAGCAGGTCGAAGATGATACCTTCTTCTTTGGCATGATGTACTTCCTCCACACGGGCGGGCAGCTCCGCTTCACTTCTGCGGTATACGATATGTGTTTCAGCGCCGAGACGAAGTGCAGTTCTTGCAGCATCCATGGCCACATTACCACCGCCTACCACAACAACCTTCTTTCCTCTGGAAATGGGGGTATCGTAGTCATCGCGGAAGGCTTTCATCAGATTGTTTCTGGTCAGGAATTCATTAGCGGAAAATACACCGTTGGCATTCTCGCCGGGGATTCCCATAAATTTGGGCAGACCGGCGCCGGAGCCGATAAAGACTGCCTGGAAACCTTCCTGATCCATCAGTTCATCTATGGTAACCGATTTGCCGATGATAACATTGGTCTCAATCTTAACGCCCAGCTTGCGCACATTTTCGATTTCCGTCTTTACAACGGTCTGCTTCGGCAGACGGAATTCGGGAATACCGTAGGTCAGCACACCGCCGGGTTCATGAAGGGCTTCAAAGATCGTAACTTCATATCCCAGCTTGGCCAGATCTCCGGCACAGGTAAGTCCTGCAGGGCCGGCACCGATTACGGCTACCTTTTTGCCGTTGGTTTTTTCAGGAGCTGCAGGAACAAATCCGTTTTCTCTGGACCAGTCAGCTACAAAGCGCTCCAGCTTACCGATGGAAATCGGTTCACCCTTCTTTCCGCGGATACATTTACCTTCACACTGGCTTTCCTGAGGGCACACACGGCCGCAGACTGCAGGCAGCGCAGAAGACCGGGCAATAATCTCCGCAGCTTCTTTAAAGTTTCCTTTTTCCACTTCACCGATGAAGGCAGGGATGTTGATGGAAACAGGGCATCCGGTCATACACTGTGCATTTTTCTTGCATTTGATGCAGCGGGCCGCTTCCTCCATGGCTTCTTCCTGATTGTAACCCAGGCAGACCTCCTCAAAATTGGCTGCTCTTACTTTGGGATCCTGTTCTCTGACGGGAACCTTCTTTAATACATCTTTTGCCATTATTCGTCACCTCCGCAATGTCCGCATCCGCCGTGATGAGACGCACCTTCCTGAGCCTTCAGCATGGCGCGTCCTTCCTGTGTTCTGTACATCTGCTGGCGCTTCATGGCTTCATCAAAGTTCACCAGATGTCCGTCAAATTCCGGTCCGTCCACGCAGGCAAATTTCACTTCATCACCTACAGTCAGACGGCAGGCACCGCACATGCCCGTACCATCCACCATAATGGGATTCATGCTGACAATGGTGGGGATGCCCAGCTTCTTTGTCAGAAGGCTGGTAAATTTCATCATGATCACGGGACCGATGGCAACGCATACGTCGTAATGATTTTTCTGCTCTGTAACCAGATCTTCCACAACGGCGGTAACCATGCCGTGTGCGCCATAGGAACCGTCATCTGTGGTAATATACAAATTGCCGGCAACCTGGCGCATCTCATTCTCCAGGATCAGCAGATCTTTTGTCTTGCTGCCCATAACCACATCCACATCGATGCCATGTTCTTTCATCCATTTTACCTGCGGATAAACGGGAGCCGCACCAACGCCGCCCGCTACAAACAGATATTTCTTCTTCGCCAGTTCCTCCAGATCTTCTGAAACAAAGTCAGAAGGATTGCCCAGTGGACCTACGAAATCCTGGAATGCATCACCTGCCTGTAAGGCAGCCATTCTCAGGGTAGAAGCGCCTACGATCTGGAAAACGATGGTGACAGTGCCTTTTTCCCGATCGTAATCACAGACCGTCAGCGGAATTCTCTCTCCCACCTCATCGATCTTAACAATTACAAATTCTCCCGGCTGGCAGGCCTTCGCTACCCGGGGAGCTTCCACTTCCATCAGGTAGATTTTCTCTGCCAGACACTCTGCTTTCAATATTCTGTACATGTCTGCCTCCTATTATCTGCAATCCTCATACGTGCCTCTGGAAATATACTGACCGAGCCCTGTCTGTACCACCTGATGATCATCCACTGCCAGCTCGCCCCGCAGGTAAACCTGCTGAATGCGGCCCTTCACCTTTCTGCCTTCGAAAGGTGCGTAGTCCACATTGGTAATCTGGTCTTTTACAGTGATAACCTCCTCTGCGGACGGATCAAACACAACGATATCGGCATCGCTGCCGGGAGCAAGCACCCCTTTTCGGGGATACAGACCGTAAAGTCTGGCCGGATTCTCCGACAGAAGCCTGCACATCCGTGCTTCATCAATGCGGCCTGCCGCCACACCTTCCGAATACATCAGGATTCCCCGGGTTTCCACGCCGGGCATACCGCCGGGAATCTTTGTAAAATCATCCTTTCCCAGCTCCTTCTGCTTCAGCGTAAAGCTGCAGTGATCCGTGGAAACCGTCTGGATTTCTCCATTGTTCAGCGCCTGCCACAGCCTTGCCTCATCAGACGGTTTTCTCAGAGGCGGCGCACATACGTAACGGGCTCCTTCAAATCCCGGCAAATGATAAAGGCTGTCGTCCATCAGAAGATACTGGGGACAGGTTTCAGCATATACCTCCTGGCCTCTTTCTCTGGCTTCTTCGATCACTTTCAGGCCTTCTTCGCAGGTAAGATGAACCACGACCACAGGAGCTTCTGCGATCTGCGCCAGACGCAGAAGCCGGTTAATGGCCTCTGCTTCCGCGGCGGCAGGTCTGGTTGCCGGATGGCTCGCCACACCTGTTTCACCTCTTTGTCCGGCTTCCTCCTGCAAAGCAGCGATCAGACCGCTGTTTTCGCAGTGCACGCCGGTAATACCGTGAACCTCCTTCAGACGTTTCAGGATCTGAAAAATCGTCTTATCATCCACCTGTGTATCGTAGGTCATATATAATTTGAAAGAAGTTACACCTGCTGCGATCATATCGTCGATTTCCCTGCTCAGTTCCTCATTCCACTCTGTAATGGACATATGAAATCCATAATCACAGGAGGACCTTCCGTCTGCCTTTTTATGCCAGTTGTCAAGCCCCTCCTTCATGGTTTCTCCGGGATACTGGGTTCCGAAATCGATCACAGTTGTGGTACCTCCGCGGATTGCTGCTTTGGTACCGGTCTCAAAATCATCTGCCGTTACGGTACCCGCAACATGCAGATCGAAGTGTGTGTGCGCATCGATGAATCCGGGAAACAGAAGCTTTCCGTCCACCGGTACCACCCGGGCGCCGGTGGCTTCCAGCTCTGTTCCCACTTCAAGGATTATGCCGTTATCTATAAGAATATCCGCAGGGCGGCATCCGTCTCCGGATACCACTCTGCCGCCGCGTAACAGAATTTTCATATTACTGTGCCTCTTTTATCAGTTCTTTTCTGCTTTCTTTCTGGAATAAGGGGTATTCTCAAGAGGCAGTGAGGTACGGAAATTGCCATCAAAACGATAATACGCATTCTGTACCGCAGGCGCTGTGGGAATAGAAGTAATCTCTCCCACACCGATTGCACCGTAAGCCACGTCGATACCCGGTTTTTCAATGATGATCGATTCCACATCCGGAGTTTTGTCGGCCCGGAACAGGCCCAGCGTACCGTATCTGGAAAGCGGTTTGCAGTTTTCCAGTCTGTACTCCTCCGTCAATGCATAACCGAGAGACATGACAACGCCGCCCTCGATCTGTCCTTCCACACTGCGCGGGTTCATGGCCCGACCCACATCATGAGCCGCCACTACTTTTTCCAGATTGCCCTTGTCATCCAGAATTACCACCTGTGTTGCGTAGCCGTAAGCCACATGGGATACCGGATTGGGTACATCCGCTCCCATTTTATCGGTTTTGGCCAGATATTCGCCAAAGAATTCCTCTCCCTCCAGATCTGCAAGTGTCAGACCGGAATCCAGTTTCCTGCGGATCTTCTTTGCAGCCTGTCTTGTAGCTTCCCCGGTTACCAGAGTCTGTCTGGAGCCGGAGGTGGTACCGGAATCCGGTGCCAGAGAAGTATTGGGAGGACAGAATTCCACCTGATCCAGCGTCAGGCCGGTGACCTGACAGATTCCCTGAATCAGAATCGTACCCATGCCCTGCCCGATACAGGAAGCCCCTGTATGGATGCGCACAATACCGTCCTTCACAACGAGACGGCAGCGCCCGAAATCGGGAAGGCCAACGCCCACACCGGCATTTTTCATGGCACAGGCAATACCTGCATAGGGACTGCTTTCAAATGCATCCTTCACAGCCAGCAGAGTTTCAGCAAGACCTGTGGAAGCATCAGCAATCTGACCGTTGGGCAGTACCTTGCCCGGGCGGATTGCATTGCGGTAGCGAATCTCCCAGGGGGAAATACCCACCATCTCTGCCAGCAGGTTCAGATTGCATTCCGTAGCAAAGCAGGTCTGGGTAACACCGAAGCCCCGGAATGCCCCTGCCGGCGGATTGTTGGTGTAAACCGCTGTTCCGTCAATGTCGATCACCTGATAATTGTAGGGACCCGCCGCATGGGTACATGCGCGCTGCAGTACGGGGCCGCCCAGAGATGCGTAAGCTCCCGTGTCCGCAACTGCCACACACTTCATAGCCGTCAGGCAGCCATTTTCATCACACGCCGTGGTCATATCAATACTGAACGGATGGCGTTTGGGGTGGATGATAATACTTTCCTGACGAGTCAGCTTACATTTTACCACACGTTTGGTAAGATATGCAACCAGAGCCGCATGATGCTGTACTGTTACATCCTCTTTTCCACCAAAGCCTCCGCCTACCAGCTTGTTTTCCACAATAACCTTCTCCGTGGGAAGCCCCAGAAGAAGTGCCGTCTCATGACGGGTGTCATATGTTCCCTGATCGGTGGAATAGATAAATACGCCATCATCAAAAGGCATGGCCACCGCGCACTCCGGCTCCAGAAATGCATGTTCCGTCCAGGGTGTTTCATAATGTCTTGTTACCTTATATTTGGACTGAGCAATGACCTTTTCCGCATTGCCGCGAACCAGATGCTCGTGGCTCAGAACATTTCCCCCTTCGTGGAGAGCCGGAGCACCTACTGCCAGTGAATCTGCCGGACAGGTCATGGGTGTCAGCACCTCATAATCCACTTTAACCAGTTTTTTCGCTTTTTCCAGAATCTCCGGCGTCTCAGCTGCCACAAGGGCAATGGCATCCCCCAGATAGCGGGTGCATTCTCCCACAGGAATCATGGCATCCCAGTCCTGCTTCAGATGTCCGACTTTGACAGAGCCGGGGATATCAGCTGCTGTCAGGACGCAGACAACACCTTCCAGTGCTTTTGCTTCCTCGGTATGGATGGCCAGAACCCGGGCCCGGGGATACTCTGCACGGACTGCACTGGCATGGATCATACCCGGCAGTTCCACATCATCACAATATTCCCCTGTTCCCAGTACCTTTCCTTCCACATCAATGCGGTGCATATTGTGGCCCACATACGTTCTGTTGCCCGGATCAGCCGGGTTAATGCCTTCCCGCAGAAGTGTCGCCGCCAGTAAAATACCATCGATAATCTTCTTATATCCGGTACACCGGCAGATATTATTGCGGATGGCATAGGCGGCTTCCAGTCTGGTGGGCCTGGGATTTTCATCGATCAGTGCCTTTGCGCACATAACCATTCCCGGGATGCAGAAGCCGCACTGCACGGCTCCTGCTTCTCCGAAAGCATATACAAAAACGTCTTTTTCCCGCTGGCTCATTCCCTCTACGGTAACAATGTGTTTATTTTCCAGTTTTTTGATTTTACGGGCACAGGCCTTGACCGCCTTGCCGTCAACCAGAACGGTACAGGTACCGCAGGCGCCTTCACTGCAGCCGTCCTTAACCGATTTCAGATGAAAATCGTTGCGGAGCACATCAATCAGCTTCCGCTCAGGATCCAGTTCCACCTGCGTCCCGTTAATCCAGAGTTTACATAAAGGTTCCATAAGCATCACTCCTTAATGGGCTTCTTACAGCAGATAGCTGTAGTCCCTGATAACCGTATCCATCAGATCACACAGACCGAAAGGAATCTGAGATTTTTCTCCCATCTTATAATCCATCATCTGTGCGCCGAGGCGTACTTTACATACACCGGCCTCTCTGTCAAGAACAGTAAATCCGTTGTTTTTGCTGTTTGCCATATCCGCTTCACCGGCAAATAAAGTGAATTTATCCAGGTAAGGGGCACTTGCGTAGGGGCAGAAGCTCTTACAGTTGCCGCATTCATTGCACATCTTATCCACATGAATGATCTGGTGCATGGAAGCGCCGGGTACTTTGATCGATACGTTGGCCCGGTTGGGGCAGACTTCCACGCAGTTTTCACATACTACGGAGCAGTCCAGACAGCGTCCGCTTTCAGCCTGATCATCTTCTTCCGCCAGAATTGCTTTCTTTGCGTAAATCGCTTCTTCGGAAATCTCAGCTTCCGTATCGGTTACCAGTGCTTTGCCAACGATGGCTGCAGCTGCGATCTGTGCATCGCGGATACCTTCCACAACCGTTGCAGGACCGAATACGCCGTCGCCGGCTGCGTAAACGCCGGGTACAGAGGTTTCCAGTGTATCTCTTCTGACAAGAGCGCGTCCTCTTTCATCCAGTTCGATGCCGTTTGCACGATAGAATGCACCGGGTACTCTTTCGCCAACTGCCGCGATTACCGTATCAGCCACAACCGTGGTGATTTCACCTGTGGAAACAACACCTCTTCTGCCGGAAGCATCTGCTTCGCCCAGAGCCATCTTTTCACAGACAAGAACACCGTTCTCCAGTTTTACAGGAGACAGCAGCTCTGCAAATTCCACGCCGTCTTCCAGAGCCATTTCCAGTTCCTCCGCATCAGCAGGCATGTAACGTTTCGTTCTTCTGTAAACCAGAGAAACCTTTTCCACGCCTTTCGTGCGTTTTGCTGCTCTGGCGGTATCCATAGCCGTATTGCCGCCGCCGATTACAACTACGTTTTTGCCCAGATCCACATTGCCGTCCTTTGCCTTGAACTCTGCCAGGAAATCCAATGCATTTACTGCCTCTCCTGCTTCCAGCTTCAGCACGCCGGGTTCGCTCGCACCCACAGCCAGAACAACTGCATCGTAAACATTCTTCAGATCGGCAACCGATTCGATCTTTGCGCCGGTTACAATATTAACGCCCAGTTTCTCCAGGATTGCAGCATCTTTGTCGATGGAGCTGTCAGGAATACGGAATCCGGGGATTACACGGCGGACAACACCACCCAGTTTCTCATCTTTTTCAAACAGAGTCACCTGTACGCCTGCTCTCGCCAGGAAATAAGCAGCTGCCATACCTGCAGGACCGCCGCCCACTACAGCAGCTTTTTTACCGGTCAGTTCCGGTTTCTGCAGTTCAGCCATAACCGCATCATAGCCGCCTTCTGCAGCTTTCAGCTTCGTACCCCGGATATTAACAGGAGCTTCGTAGAAGTTTCTGGTACATTTGCTCATGCAGTTATGTGCACAGATGGTACCTGTGATGAAAGGCAGAGGGTTCTTCTCCAGGATCACCTTCAGAGCTTCCTTCATCCGTCCTTCTCCTGCCAGCTGTACATAGCTGGTGATATCCTGATGAATGGGGCAGCCTGCCTTGCAGGGAGCCACGAAGCAGTTCAGCAGCGGAACGGGCTCTTTCATCTTTCTTGACGGCAGAGGCTTCACCGGTTTTACATGGTGTTTATCCTGCTTTGCTGCCGTGATCATCTCTTCCACACCTGCCACATTGACACCTTCAAAGGGCTTCGGCTCTTTTGCTGCGAAAATCTCACCGATCTGTGTCAGTCTCTGATATCCGCCAGGCTTTAACATGGTAGTTGCCATGGTGATGGGCCAGATGCCGTTGTCGGCAATCTTCTCAATATTGAAATAATCCGCACCGCCGGAATAGGAAATTCTCAGTTTTCCGTCAAAATCAGCAGACAGCTTCCTTGCTACGGAAAGTGACAGCGCATACAGGGATTTACCGGACATATACATCTCCTCGCTGGGCAGCTCGTTTGCCTTTACGTCAACGGGGAAGGTATTGGTGATCTTCACGCCGAATTCCAGGTTCTTTTCATCAGCCAGTTCCTGAAGACGTTTCAGCATGGGAACAGCATCTTCATACTGCAGGTCATCCTTGAAATGGAAATCGCCGAATGCCACATAGTCGTAGCCCATTTCATCCATGGTCTTTCTTGCATAGTCGTAACCCAGAAGGGTAGGATTGCATTTAATAAAGGTATGAACGTGTTTTTCTGTCAGCAGATAGGATGCGATGCGCTCGATCTCCTGAGGCGGGCATCCGTGCAGGGTGGACAGGGTTGCACTGCTGCATACAGCAGCGGGAATCGCTTCTGCATCTTCTGCTGTAAAGTTCTCAAAACGGTCCGCATTGTCCAGCAGCCACTGTCTGCATTCCTGGAAAACGGGAGTTTCAGATGCATCCTTCAGGCCTTCGATGAAGCGGTCGATCTTCTCGGTTTTGATGCCTTCCAGATCATAGCCCACGCTCATGTTGAACTGGAAACCGTCCATGGCGCCCAGTCCCCATTCCTTTGCCATGAATTTCAGAGCAAACCATGCTTTTACATATTCGTCAAATGCCTGAGGCACATATAATTCGGTAGACCATTCGCAGTTGTAGCATTCATCATCCGCCAGGATGCAGGGCTTGCTCACCGGCAGATCTTCGCCGTCCAGGATCTGTACTGTCTTTAATTCGAAGAAACGGCTGCCGGCATAGTAAGCGGCGATGATATTCTGCGCCAGCTGTGTATGAGGACCTGCTGCAGGGCCGAAGGGAGTCTCCAGCTTACGGCCGAAAATAGTATAATATTTATCAGGATCTGCCTTGAAAGGTCTCTTCAGTCCGAAAACAGTACCTTTTTTATGTTCTTCCAGAATCCAGTTCATTAATTCTCCAAAAGGGATGGGTGTCATAATATCGCTCATGTTCATTAACCTCCGTTTTACTTTTATCCATTGATGGAAGCCCACAGCTTCACTGCTTCTTCTCTTACATCGGCCATGGCCTTTTCTTCATCGATACCGGTCAGTATGCGGTCCTTCATCAGAACTTTGCCGTTGCAGATGGTAGTTACCACGCTGCGGCCTGTCATACCGAAAAGAATGTGGCCGTTGATATTGGTTTCATTCATGGGTGTTCTGGGGATATAATCCGTAACGATCACATCGGCTGCCGCACCCGGCTTCAGCACACCCAGTTCCTTTTTAAAGTATCTGTTTGCAATTTTTGCATTGCCTTCAAATAGCATCTGAGGAACCTCGCCCCATGCTGCATTGGCATCACAGAGATGATGTTTGTGCAGAACATTGGCTGCTTTGTAGGATTCCAGAATATCATGGGTGTAACCGTCGGTTCCCAGACCTGTCAGAACGCCCTGATGTACGATTTCCATGGTAGGCGGACATCCGCAGGCATTGCCCATGTTGGATTCAGGATTGTGAACCACCATGGTATTGGTTTCTTTCAGCAGTTCCATCTCATGTTTGTTTACGTAAATGCAGTGAGCGGTGATTGTCTTCTCGCCCAGCACATTGCAGTCCATCAGGCGATCCAGAATCCGCTTACCGTAATGCTTCAGGCAATGATGCAGGTCCTCGATGCCTTCAGCCACATGAATATGATATCCCACTTCGGCCGGTTTGCTGGCCGCGCACAGTTCCATGGTCTTATCGGAAATGGTAAATGATGCATGCATGCCCATCATGCCGGCAATCATATCGGAATCATCAGCCAGTGCCTTCTTAATAAAACGTTCATTCTCATGAACGGAAGCTCTTGCCTTCTCTTCGCCGTCCCGGTCCGATACCTCGTAGCACAGACAGGTTCTCACACCCAGCTCTCCGGCTGCTTCCTCAATGGCATCCAGACTGCCGTCGATGGAACCAAAGCTGGCGTGATGATCAAATACTGTGGTTACACCGTTTTTAATTGCATCAATATAGGTAGTCATTGCACACTGCTTTGTCTGCTCCAGTGTCAGATGGCGGTCAATATTCCACCACATACCGTCCAGAATATCCAGGAAACCGTTGGGATTGTATCCGTTGATGCTCAGTCCCCGTGCCATGGCACTGTAGATATGTTCATGTGTATTAATGAAAGCAGGCATAATCACGCCGCCCTTTGCATCAATAAACTCCGCATCCGGATATTTTCTCTTCATATCCTCATAAGTACCTGTCTCTTTAACCTGAGTACCTTCCAGTACTACTGCTCCGTTTTCATAGAAGGGATGTTCTGCATCCCGTGTTACCAGACGTCCGTTGCCAATCAGCTTCATTGATATACCTCTCTTTCTTAAAATCAGTTCTGCTGTTTTTACAAATTATCTGCTGTATTTCCGCAGAAATGGGGTGCTAAAAAATTTTTAGTTTATAAATTCTACATACATTAATTGTAAAAACATGTGTGTTGTTTGTTACAATCTTTTTTTGGAGATTTTACAACAATTTGACTATGCTAATCTGCTGTAATCTCCATATTTTTGCACAATCATCCTGTTTGTAGGTCAATAATAACATTATTTTTCTACAAATGCAAGAGGAAAAACATATTTTTTAGTTTATCTAATTTTTTTTCAGAAAAGGCTTGCAAAATTATTTTTTTGTGGTATTATGGTGTCAGAAAGCAAAAAGCAAAAAAACTTTTAGATACGCAACCGCGAGGAGGATGTTATGAGCGATATGATCAAATGGGCAGTCAACAGAATGCCCAAAACAGACGACAGTCAGTTAAAGGTTATGGCTCTCGATGAAGTCAGCAAGGCACGCGCTTTTCACCAGAGCTTTCCCCAGTACAGTGTGACGCCTTTGACGAAACTTGAGAAAATGGCCGAATATCTGGGATTAAAAGAAATCTATGTGAAAGATGAATCCTACCGTTTCGGTCTCAACGCCTTCAAGGTGCTGGGCGGCTCCTTCGCCATGGCACGTTACATTGCAAAGCAGACCGGAAAAGATGTTTCCGAACTGCCTTACAATGTCCTGACTTCCGATGCATTAAGAGAAGAATTCGGACAGGCTACCTTCTTTACCGCGACAGACGGTAATCACGGCCGCGGCGTTGCATGGGCTGCCAACCGCCTGAAACAGAAAGCAGTTGTATACATGCCCAAGGGATCCACACAGACCCGTCTGAAAAACATCCAGGCAGAAGGCGCAACCGCTACCATCGAGGAAGTAAACTACGATGAATGTGTACGTATGGCTGCTGCTGCAGCTGAAAAGACTCCCAACGGTGTGGTTGTTCAGGATACAGCATGGAAGGGCTACGAAGAAATTCCCGCCTGGATCATGCAGGGCTACGGCACCATGGCAATGGAAGCAGGTGAACAGCTGGCTGCTTACGGATGTGACCGCCCCACCCATGTATTTGTACAGGCAGGCGTAGGTTCTCTGGCCGGCGCTGTTCAGGGATATTTCGCCAACCGCTATCCCGACAACCCGCCCACAGTTGTTGTAGTAGAAGCCGATGTGGCTGCATGTCTCTACAAGGGTGCAGCGCTGGGAACCGGCGAAGAAGCCATCGTGGACGGCGATATGCAGACCATCATGGCAGGACTTGCCTGCGGCGAGCCCAACACCATTTCATGGGATATCTTAAAGAACCATGTAAGCGTCTTTATCGCAACACCCGACTGGGCTGCTGCAAAAGGCATGAGAATGCTGGCCGCTCCCATCAAGGGTGATCCGGCAATCTGCTCCGGTGAATCAGGTGCAGCACCTTTCGGAACACTGGCTGCCATCATGACCATGCCCGAATACAAAGAACTGAAAGAAGCCATCGGACTGGACGAAAACTCAAAAGTACTCTGCTTCTCCACCGAAGGCGACACCGATCCCGAAAGATACAAAAACATCGTATGGGAAGGCAGGGAAAGATAGAACATTCATTCATGCATTCATGCATTCAAGCGTTTAAACATTCAATACTTTACATCATATATCATATTTTCTCAGGAGGTAATCATAATGGATTTTGCAAAAATTAAAGAAGCTGCTCAGAATTACAGCGCTGATATGAACCAGTTTTTACGCGACATCGTCCGCAACCCCGGCGAAAGCTGCGATGAAAAGAAACATGTCGAAACAATCGCTGCAAAGATGCGCGAACTGAACTTCGATCAGGTTGAGATCGATCCCATGGGCAACGTTATGGGATTTATGGGAACCGGCGACAAGATCATCAGCTTCGATGCTCATATCGACACCGTTGGTATCGGCAACATCGAAAACTGGAAATTCGATCCCTACGAAGGCTATGAAAATGAAACCGAAATCGGCGGACGCGGCGTATCCGATCAGTGCGGCGGCCTTGTGTCCGGTGTCTACGGTGCAAGAATCATGAAAGACCTGGGTCTGATCCCCGAAGGCTATAAGATCATGGTAGTTGGTACTGTTCAGGAAGAAGACTGTGACGGTCTGTGCTGGCAGTATATCATCAACGAAGACAAGATCCGTCCCGAGTTCGTTGTATCCACAGAACCCACCGACGGCGGTATCTACCGCGGCCAGAGAGGACGTATGGAAATCCGTGTTGACGTAAAGGGTGTTTCCTGCCACGGTTCCGCTCCCGAACGCGGTGACAACGCAATCTACAAGATGGCTGACATCCTGCAGGATATCCGTTCCCTGAACGAAAACGATGCAGAAGACGGTACCGAAATCAAAGGTCTCGTAAAAATGCTGGATCCCAGATACAATAAGGACTATGAAGAAGCCCGCTTCCTGGGCCGCGGTACAGTTACCGTTTCCCAGATCTTCTATACATCACCCAGCCGCTGTGCAGTTGCCGACTCCTGTGCAATTTCCCTTGACCGCCGTATGACATTCGGTGAAACATGGGAAAGCTGCCTGGATGAAATCCGTGCACTGCCCAGCGTGAAAAAATACGGCGATGACGTTGTGGTATCCATGTACGATTATGACCGTCCCTCTTACACCGGATGCGTATATCCCATCGAATGCTATTTCCCTACATGGGCAATTCCGAAGGATCACGCAGTAACAAAGGCTATGGAAGAAGCT
>JALFLM010000151.1 GCA_022774705.1 Lachnospiraceae bacterium
ATAAGTATTTCTTTTCTCGGGTGTATGTTAAGAGTATATCCATATTTGCCCTGTTTATGCAGGAAAATGAAAAATATATTCTGCTGAAATTTGCCCTGTTCAATGGATTTGCCACCGATTTGCCACCGAAAAGAATAAAAAGCACTTTGAACTCAAAAGAGAGATTGAACACGTTAAACTTTTGCACGTGCTCAATCTCTCTTTTTTATTTTCTGGATTTATCCACTGCTTTTTCAAAGATATCCACAGTTTCCTGCCTTTTACTGTCCGTATTATGCACATAAATGTTCATAGTAATGGCCGTATTGGCATGTCCCAGACGTTCCTGTACGTCTTTTACGCTGGCGCCGTTCTCAATCAGATAAGTGGCGTGACTGTGCCTCAGGGAATGAAAATTGAAAGGGATTTCCAGCTTTTGATTAATCGTTCTCTGGACACTGTCCTGAATCGGATCCGAAGTAATGTAGCTGCCATTATCCCGGACACAGACCATGTCAGCAAGGGGAAATTTACATTCTTCGGATACCTTGCGGCTGATCAGCTGCAGATCTGTATATCCGTTGCTGAATTTCAGTTCCCGGTAATAACATTCGATAAATTCACCTCCACGCTCCTGCCGGCTGATCTGTTTCTGTTCTTTGGCAGCGGACAGGGCGTAATAAAGGGTATCTCCAAATAAAACCATTCTCCTGGAAGTCTCTGATTTCGGTTCATTAAAATGCCATATGGAATCATCCGGATTCTGGCGCTTCAGCTTCAGCAGGGTTTTGTTTACGGATATCATATGATTCTCCAGATCGATGTCATCCCATGTCAGAGCGCAGCATTCATTGACGCGAAGGCCGGTATAATATCCGATCATCAGGGGCAGATAATATGGAGTTCCAGGTGGGAAAGCCTCAATGATCCGCTGGAAGTCATCAGGAGTAATGAGATAGTGCTTACTCTCCTGCTTTTCAAATTTGGGTAACTTGATCTGCTGGCAGGGGTTGAACTGGATATACTGCATGGGCTGCACCGCATAGCTTAGCGCACTGGAAATGGTATCGCGGATCTGGGCTACAGTCTTCTGGGAGTATCCCTGTTTTTTCAGATCATTTATGTATTGCTGCAGAACAGCCGGCTGCAGAGCCTTCAGTCGGTACTGGCCCAGAGAGGGCTTTATGTGGTTGTCAATTGTCATCCGGTACTGCCGCAGGGTCCCCAGTTTCAGGTTCATACTGCAGTAATTATCATACCAGTAATCGAAATATTCTGCTACAGTGATGCTGGACGCTTCAAAAACCTGACCTGTAGTATTTAATTCATTGATTGCTTTGGCAAGAGCTGCTTCTGCCTCCTTCTTGGTGCGGAAACCACCCTTTTCTTTTTTCTTTCTCTTACCATCAATAGTCCCGAGGTCAAAATAATAGGACCATGTGGATCCACGTTTTCTTACTCCACCTGTCATATGTATATCATTCCTTTCTGTTTTTGAGTACAAAAATAACACCGGGTCAAAACAAGTGTTTCGGATTGACCGGGTGCCCCGTAGGATGATATAATGTTTTTGCACTTTAGGTATCACCTTCGGGGGATGTCTGGCCGCTCTGGTGTTGGCACACCAGGGCGGTTTTCTATTTGTTGTGAGCGATTACATCTAAAGCAGCAAGAATTTTCTGCGCTTCAGAAATTGCATTTGAATACTCTTTACTGTTGGGTTTCAATGGTTTTGTAGTGATAGGGATCAATATACAAGGGTTGCTGAATGAATTTAATGTAACTTTTATAGTCAGGGAATCTACACGTTTTTTAGATACGCGACTATGACTCCCAATGGAAAAGTTGCCTATATAAGCTCTTCCTGATCCACCACTTGTTATAACACTGTCATCTTCAATCAGACCGTAACTGATCAGGTCGCTGAAATCGTACCATTCTCTGTTCCCTACTTTAGTTTTTCCCATTCCCAAAGCACTTTCTGCAGCTACGGACAATCCCATTGTACTTACGGCCATGAGACCTTTCATGGATTTTCCTATAATCCCACTTTTTTTACCATTTTTTAATACTTTTCCATGAATCTGAAACCTTTGATTCTGTTGATCAATCGTAATGGGACCGACCTTTTTGCAAGCTGCAGCATGAGATATGCTGTCTGCCGCAGAAGCAGCAACAGATGTGGCGAATGCCGCTAACGTATCTAAAGCAGAATCCTTGACCGCTTCTCCGGTTACATTTTCAATATTTTCTGTTTCATGCAAGCTATATTCTACCGGGCATCCGCAATTCGGACATGCTGCAGCCCGATCAGAAAATTCTTTTCCGCATTCAGAACATTTTATCAGTGCCATAGTAATCTCCTCAAAAAAATTATCTTATATTGTATTTATCTATAACTCTACCCATACAGATGGATTCGCTTGTAATAGGAATATTTTCATATTCTTTGTTTAACGAAATCAATTCTCTGACTCCCAGTTTTTTTACATAGGCTTTCCCATCCACATTGAAAATTCCAATTTCTCCTATGTCTATGGAGCAGGTTGGCTCTACCAGCAGCATATCTCCGTCTTCGTACAACGGTTCCATACTGCGGCCATTAACACTGATCGCATAGGCAACCCTTCTGTATTCCGGAATATCTGGTATCTCTATCCGATCATCTGGCAGGTCATTGAAGATCACTTCGCCAGTGCCTGCAGAAGCAAGACGCTGGTAATACTGGATAAAACGGGTTTTGAATTCTGCTGCAGATTCATTTGCCTGTTCTTCAGCTACTATATCATATATGAATTCCCGGAAGAATTTTCGCTTTTCCTCAGACAGGGAGAAATATTTTTCAAAGATACGGACTTCGAAGTCTGACATGTTGTATTTCTGTTGCAGCTGCTCGATCAGCGTTTCAGGCGTCTTCAGGAACATCTCTCCCCTGCCGGTACGGAGCCATTCTTCATTAACATTATACTTCTCACAAATATCATCAATCAGTATATTGCTGGGATTGCCTGTTTTGATCAACTTGGAAATATATTGTTGAGAAACTTTTAAGGATTTTGCGAATGCCGTTTTTGTCATCTTAAGATGGTCTTCTATTAAAAAACCAAGTCTATCATTTATGGTTTGCATGGTTATTTTTCCTCCTTTATGGCTTTAGTATATCATCGAAAAAGGCATAAGTCAATAAAAACACAACTGAGTTGTGAAAAAGACTTGACAAAACAACTTAGTAGTGATATAGTATAACTAAGATGTGAATAGGAGGTGATTATATGGCAGATACAGATAAAAACAAAATTACAGTTATGTGCAGTCCAGAAGACGAATTGATTCTTCGCCTTTTCATGGGTCTGTCAGAGAAAAATAAACTGAAATCAGAAGGGTATATGTCCTGTTTATCCATGATGGAAGAAAAACAGGAACAGAAACCGGCATAATGATGTAAAAAGAACCTCGTATAAAACGAGGTTCTTGAAAAATCGGCCGGTTAGAATTTGTTCTTTAGTGAATTTTTTCAGGGGCAGAAGCAAAAATCGGGCACGTGGATTCTGCACATTTATCTCCATAAGGATCATATTGGCAGTTATATGTACCCTTTTCATAATTTCTATTTCCTGACAAATCAGGACCGCCAATATAAGTAATTTGGATAGGATAATTCTCTTGTTTTTGAGTAGGACAATATCCGCGATACGTTTTCTCCATGTGAATCACTCCTTTCTTTAATTTTGTGAGAGCCGACAAAACGATTATAGCGGAGATTAATAGAAAAGAAAAGAGGCAAAAAATGTTCAGCAAAAAATTAAGACAGGCCATGCAGGATTCTGGAATGACCCTGACAGCCTTATCAAAGGCTACGGGGATCGGAAAATCATCGATTAGCCAGTACCTGCATAACAAAAATGAACCGACAGAACCGCGGAAAGCTGCAATCGCAGAAGCGCTGCATCTGGACAGGGGTTATTTTAATGAACCTGAGGCAGCGAACCCAACAGAGGATATCGTAATCCCAAAACTTTTGCCGTTTGATGTGGCAAGAATGATGGGGATTTCCAATGATACGGTATACAAGGGACTGCAGGATGGTATTTTCCCCTGGGGATATGCCATCCAGACATCCCCGAATCGGTGGACATATTTTATCAATGCGAAGAAGTTCTTCGAAATTGAAAGAGTTGAAATTTAGCAGGAGGCACGCATGAAAGGAAAGTTAATCAGATTAATTGAGGATCTCGAAATTGTAGTTACTATTGCATTTTACGCAGCAATATGTGGTGCTGCATGGGAGTTTGGCAAGCACTTGTACGGGTGGATCATCCGGTAAGGAGTGAATATGGAAAAGACATTGAAACAGATAATAGATCTGACTCGAGGTCAGATCTTAGAGATTGTGGAGAACAGGGATCTGACCCCGGAAGATATGAGCGATATATTTTTCTTGGCACATACCCTGGACGAATGCTTGCAAAAACGTGCGGAAGTCAGGGAGAGGTACGTATGAAAGAGGCAAAAAGAAAACTGGTAGAAAACAACATCATCGCAGATTTGAATCTGAAGCATGTCGATAAACAGAAACTCGAAAACCATGCGCGTTACATTATTAAAAGGAATGAAACAACGTCGCTGGAAACAGCGGACTGGTTTTACAGGGAGACAGGGATTGGGACTCCCTGCATGGACGGCATGAGATACTGATCAGTAGCGTGCTCAGGGGTTCGACTCCCGGTGGCCCTGTTCCCTCTCCGGAGGGATTGTAACTTCCATTTTTTTATTCCTTTACAAAACCGGCCAGTTACGGCTGGCCGGCAATGCGGATATGGCGCAACAGGCAGACGCGCTGGAGTTAGGTTCCAGAGGTTGCGGGTTCGAATCCCGTTATCCGCACTCACTTCCGGATCGGAAGTGCATTATCTAAAAGGGGGACAATGATTATAAGGAGAATGAAATGTTAAATATTATTATTTTGGTAATTGGCATTTTGGCAATTATAAGTGGAGCCGTACTGCTCATTAATGTAATGACAGGTGACATGAAACTTAAGAAATCAGTACTGGCTGTACTTTTAGTTTTCGGACTTGGCTGCATTATCTTTTCTCAGTCATTTGTAATGATTGAAACCGGTTATACCGGAGTCAAGAAGCAGTTTGGACAGATCAGTGAGGAAGTGGCACCGAATGGATTTAACTGGAAGACGCCTTTTATCCAGACGATTGAAAAGGTGAATAACAAGCAGCAGGACATTGCATTCGAGAAGCAGATCTGGTCGGAAACAGCAAACCGGACAGCAATTTATTTTGAGAATGTAACGGTTACATATCAGATTAATCCGAGTAAGTCAGCCTGGATCTATGCCAATGTCACAAATTATAAAGACAACCTGGTCACAGAGCAGCTGGTTGCATCTGCTCTGAAGGCAGCCAGTAAGACTCTGAAAGATGAGGATGCTACGAACCGGTCAAAGATCGAGCAGCTGGCCATGGAAAATGTACAGGAGAGTCTGAATCAGAAGTATAAAGGCGAGGTGGTTACCGTCAATAAGGTAGTGATTGCAGATGCCGACTTCGATGACTCTTACAAAAATGCCATTGCTGAGAAGCAGAAGGCACAGCTGGAAGCTGAGAAACAGCAGATCGTAAACGAAAAGAATATTGCAGAAGCAGAAGCGGATAAAAAGGTAAAGATTGCCAATGCAGAAGCTGCCGCCGAGGCGGAGCGGATCAAGGCAGAAGGAACGGCAGAAGCCAATAAGACAATTGCCGATTCTCTGACAGACGACCTGCAGAAATATGAAATGATCCAGAGATGGAACGGCATGCCGTCCCTCGGATCTGGAGACAGCATGTTTATGGTAGACATCGATTCTTTGTTATCTAAGGAATCTCAGTAACAAATAAATTTTCCCCCTTTTAATCCCTGCTGTAAAACACAGCAGCGGATATGGACCTTTAGCTCAGTAGGTCAGAGCACCCGGCTCATAACCGGTCGGTCCCGGGTTCGAGTCCCGGAAGGTCCATTTGCCGGTACAGCGGCAACCCGTAAACCCAAAATATCATGTAATGTTGTGTGGCTCAGCGCAGAATTTTATCACATTGCTGTATCGGCAAGGCAATACTCAACAAAGGATGGACATATGAATTTTTTAATCGCCTCCGTCTCTTTTGTCATTGGTTCCATGACCGGTCTGATCATCGCCTGCCTGGTGATAACAGCCGGAAATGACAGAAGAGAATAGCACTGTCGTGAGACAGGGCGAACACCTTTAATATGGTACGTCCCGCGTATCTGGCGTACACCGAAGGTAACACTGCCTCCGGATCTGCCGGTCCGAATCCGGCCGGGACTATTGCTTGCAAGCGCGACAAAAAGAAACGAGGTAAAAAGAAATGAGTGACCCTAAAATTAATATCATCAAAACAAACAGCTTCAAAGAAGCCTATGACACTGCACCTGACGAATTAAAGGATCAGATTGAAGAATGGGCAACTGATTATTATGCCGAAAAGTTCGGAAAGCTGATCGCAAGTTTTAATCTGGAGGATACCGCTTTTATTGTCAATGCGCTCCGATGCACATTGGCGGCTATAGAATGCCATTCTCCGGAAGAGTATCAGCTGGCCTGCCATATGATGCCGGAAGATATGTTGCAGGTTATGAAATATGCAGTTCAGGAGGATAGGAAAGTATGAAACTGAATAAATTATGCAGTACGCTGAACATGAGCCATGAAGAATGGCTGCAGCAGCGTAGGAAAGGAATCGGCGGATCAGATGCGGGCGCCCTGTGTGGCGTGAATCCTTATGCCAGCCCGGTTACTGTATTTCTGGATAAGACCGGAAAGCTGACCGAGAAAGAAGACAGTGAGGCCATGCGTGTGGGACGTGATCTGGAAGAGTACGTGGCAAAAAGGTTTACAGAAACAACCGGCAAGAAAGTAAGACGTGCCAACAGCATGTTTTACCACGAGGAATATCCTTTTATGCTGGCCAATGTGGACCGTCTTGTTGTCGGGGAAAATGCTGGGTTGGAATGTAAAACAACCAGTTCCTACGGCAAGGACAAATGGAAAGATGGGAAGATTCCGGAAAGTTACGAAATCCAGTGTCATCATTACATGGCAGTAACCGGAGCAGACAGATGGTATATTGCCTGCCTGATCGGAAATAGCGAATTTGTATACAGGACGATTGAGCGGGATGAGGAATTGATTCAGTCTCTGATCCGGATTGAATCGGACTTCTGGAACCAGTATGTTCTTGCCGGGGTAGCCCCCCCGCCGGATGGTTCGGACGTATCGGACAGGATCATCCGGGAACGTTATCCGGATTCGGATCCTGATCTGCAGATTCCTTTACAGGACGAATTGGAAGAAAAGCTGGACCGCAGCCGCGAGATTGATTCGCTCTTAGAGCGCCTGACGACAGAAAAAAAGGAAATTTATCAGCAGATACAGGAATACATGGGTGCTGCAGAAAAAGCGTCAGGACAGCGCTATAGTGTATCCTGGAAGTCTGTTTTGTCGAACCGACTGGATTCAAAAGCCCTGAAATCCAGTCATCCGGATATTTACAAGCAGTTTGTAAAACAGTCCAGCAGCAGGCGGTTTACAGTTAAGGAGGTATAAGATATATGGCAGATCTGAAAAATAAGCTGGCAGAACGTGCCAGCGATAAGAAAAATGAAGTAAAACTCACGAAAAGTATGAGTATTGCAGACCTGATCAAAGCCATGGGGCCGGAAATCAAAAAGGCGCTTCCGAGCGTGATCACGCCGGAGCGTTTTACAAGGATGGCTTTATCTGCACTGAATACGACTCCCAAGCTGCAGGAATGCAGCCAGATGAGTTTTCTGGCGGCCCTGATGAATGCAGCACAGCTGGGTCTGGAGCCGAATACACCTTTGGGACAGGCCTATCTGATTCCGTATAAGAACCACGGGAAGTTGGAATGCCAGTTCCAGATCGGCTATAAAGGCCTTCTGGATATGGCTTACCGGAATCCGGACATTCAGACGATTCAGGCACAAGCGGTCTATGAAAATGACGAGTTTGAGTATGAGCTGGGGCTGGATCCGAAGCTGGTACATAAGCCGGCCCTGAAAGACCGTGGAAACATGATTCTGGTATACGCTCTCTGGAAAAGTGTGAACGGTGGCTTCGGTTTTGAGGTTATGAGCAAGGAAGATATTGACAACCATGCAAAACGCTTTTCTCAGAGTTTCGGCAGCAGTTACAGCCCCTGGAAGACCAATTATGAAGAAATGGCCAAGAAGACGGTGGTAAAAAAAGTCCTGAAATACGCGCCGATCAAGTCGGAATTTGCCAGAGCTATGGATACGGATAATACGATCAAAACGGAGATTTCGGTCGATATGTCAGAAGTTCAGGACGAAACAGAACCGGTTGTTGTGGCAGAAGCAGAATATCAGGAAGTAGATAATACGTCTTCCGGAGCTGCTGCAGGAGGAAGCAATGCCGAACAGTAGAGAAAAGGGGAAGCGTGGAGAACTGGAGCTTTCCCGTCTGCTTCGGGATTATGGATATGACACCCGGAGAGGCCAGCAATACTGCGGATCCAATGGGGATGCGGATGTGGTCGGCCTCCCCGGAATCCATATCGAAGCAAAGCGGGTGGAGAAATTGAATCTCCGCGCGGCAATGGAACAGGCGAAACAGGATGCCAGTCCGGAGGAACTTCCGGCGGTATTCCATAGAAGAAACCGGGAAGAATGGCTGGTTACCATGCCGTTCGAAAGCTGGATCCAGTTATACAGGGAGGCGATGGCAGATGCAGATCAATCTGGAACTGACAATTGATGAGATCGTGCTGATCAAGGAATGCCTCTTTCATTTCGCCGAATGGAAGGCCGATACTGCAGACAGGTACAGAAACCGGATGCACAGCTTTGAATTCTTAACCCAGAAGCAGATTGAGAGCCTGAGAGCTCTTTCTGATAAATTATCCCCGTACGGTTACGGGATGTAGGGGGAGATTATTATTATGGCAGGACGTCACCCGAAGGAAGGGGTTTCATATTTTTCTTTGGATGTTGATTTCCTGGATGATTACGACATTATGGACCTCATTTCAGACCACGGATGTGAAGGTGTGATGATATATCTGGCAGTCGTGGCCGAGGTCTACAAAAAAGGATACTACCTGGAGGTCGAGCTCGGGAAGCTGGCAACGAAGATTGTTCGGCTCCTCGGGAACCGGGTAAATAAAAGACTTGTTCTCACAGTGATTCATTATTGCGCGGATGCAGGTTTATTTCACAAAGAACTGCTGAATCAAGGGATCATCACCTCAGCTGGGATACAGCGGCGGTATAACCAGATCACTGCACGGAACAAAGTCAATAAGGAAAAATACTGGCTTCTGGATACTCCAAAAAAAGAGGATTCCGAAGAGGCTTTGTTAAAGTCATCCAAAAATCAGGAATCCAATACAGAAAAAGGAATTTCTGACTCAGAAAATGCTATTTCTGACTCAGAAATGAAACAGAATAAAAGAAAAGAAAATATACATACACACTATGGTGATTTTGCCCACGTGGAATTAAGTGAAGAGGAATATTCAGAACTGATAAGCCGGTATACGGAAACGGGAGCTAGAGACAGGATTGCGATGCTTGATCGTCATATGGAGCAGCATAAGGATTACCGGTCAGATAATCATTTCCTGACATTAACGCATGGGTGGGTGCAGAAAGCGGTTGAAAGAGACGCCCAGCGAGACACCCAGCGGAAACAGAGTTCTGAGAAACAGAACTCCGGGAAGCCGAAACGGAGTAAACCTGGAGCTGCCTTCCATGATTTTTACCAGAGAGATTACGATTATGATGAATTACTGAGGCAGATCAATGGCGGATGAAAAGAAACAGAATCTAATCAGGAAGCTGCAGGCTCTGGCAGAACGGGGCGTTGGCGGCGAACAGGAAACTGCAAGACGCAAAATTGCAGAGCTGATGGCAAAATATGACATTGAAGAAATGGATTTGTCCGAAGAAAAAGTAGAAGTACATGATTTTCAATACCATGGTGAATTTGAAGAAAGACTTCTGTGCCAGGTGATCTATAAAAATGCAGAAATGAGTGATATATACAAAAAATCCAGTGGGAAAGGATCACGGAATACTTACTTCATTTACTGCACGAAATCACAGGCTGTTCAAATCCAGATAGAATATGACTTTTACCGGGATTTGTGGAAAGAGGAAATTGATTTGTTTTATAAAGCATTTGTAAATAAACATCACATTTTTCCGGAAAGTGCCGAATTCAAAAACACGCTTTCAAAAGAAGAAACTAAAAGACTGATGTTTATGATGCTTTCCATGCAGGAAAAATCTCCTGTTCTTCGGATTGAAGGAGGTGATTAAATGTACATAAAAACAGTGTTTGTACCTTCTATCCGGAATATAGATTTTTCCAGTATGATACTTCCTGGAATCGTAATATATGATCATCCGAAAGATTTTCCGGATTCATATATTGGCCGGGTATGGGAATTCAAAGTTATCCGTCCAACCAATGTTGCGATCTGCGATACAAATTTGGATGCAATCAGAGAACAACTCAGAATGACCGGGTTTACTCCCTTTCCCAGACACCCAAAGGATGATCCCAGCATTGTGGAAGTGTGGCTGTTATGACACCAGAAGAATACGGCCTGCTCCTGCGGATTGAATACGGCTTCTGGCAGCAGGCCAGACGAGAATATGATCTGGGCCGGATCAGCCGGGAGAAAGCAGTTCTGAAAATGGACCTGCAGCGAAACCACATTATCGGCTGGAAACAACGGTGCCGGGAAGAACTGGATCCGGAGACTTATCCGGAAGAATATTATCAGGAAGAACCCGAACCAGCGGATCAGGCACTGCCGCAGGAAGAAAAAATGCAGCTGCCGGATCCGGACAATGATGGAACACAGATGAATATTTACGATTTCCTCAGAGAGGATGGGGGAATCAGATGGAGGTAGAAGATGAGTACATTGCACCTGATTATTATCTGTATTACGGTTATGACCATTGCAGCCATAGCCGGGGCAACTATAGAAAACGTATTTCGGATCATTTATGAGGATCCGGAGCAGGAGGCAGAGAATGAAATTGAGAGACTTGGTAAAGAAGAATGATCCTAATGCGATCACCGCTAAAGATTTTGGTGGTGTGTGGGGATGTCCGGACGAATATAGTTTTATCGAGAATAATAAACAATATACGGATCATACCTGCGAAAACTGTACGGAATGTTGGAATCAGGAGTATAAGGAGGATGAATAATGGAACGCTTAACCCATAAACGAAACAACGGCATCAAAGAGGGATACTGGTCCCCAAACAAAAAAGATGAGCTGGTGACCAGGCTGGCTCGGTATGAGAATACCGGTTTGGAACCGGAGGATCTTCAGCAGCTACAGCATGACGGAAACACTATTGCAGACCAGATCCGATCCATGAGTAATGAAGGACTTACAGGATTTCTTCTTGACTTTTATTATGGCAGAATATCCTTCTATCCGAATGGATGTCCTTCAGCTGAAAATATCCAGAGAGCAAGAGAAATTGAAAGCTGCAGCGTGACAAAGATTCAGAATTGGTGCGAAGATTGTATTCGGGAATGGTTATCTGGAAAATGCAATTTTCCTAAACACAGATATGAGTGTTTGACGGAGGTAGAAAAAAATGAACGAAAAAGAAGCAATGAAATTTGAAATTAAATGCAGCAAATACCTGATCAGGCGTCTGGAGACTCTCCAGAAAGATATCCAGAAACAGGTTGACAAGGAAACAGAAGCCCGGATCAAACGACATATGGAACTCTGCCAGTATAAAACTTTTGAAGAAGCCCAGGAAGCCTATGGCGCGGATCTGATCTCATACGAAGAGTATAG
>JALFLM010000182.1 GCA_022774705.1 Lachnospiraceae bacterium
TGGAAGTACGGTAACGTATGGAGCTGACTGCTACTAATCGGTCATCAGCTTGACCAGTGTCTGGTGAGATGGTCTGGATTGAGAAAAAGAGGTTTAAACTCATGGGAAGAGATCGAAAGACAATGTGCAGTTTTGAAGGTACAAGAGCCCGAAAGGGAAGTATCTTAATATAGTTATAATGTTATGGGGGAATTCCCGAGTGGCCAAAGGGGACAGACTGTAAATCTGCTAGCTATGCTTTCGGTGGTTCGAATCCACCTTCCCCCACTCAATTTTATTTTATAATGTAGTAACACATATGCCCAGATAGCTCAGTTGGTAGAGCAGAGGACTGAAAATCCTCGTGTCGCTGGTTCGATTCCGGCTCTGGGCATCTTTCTTTTTTCTTCAGACTGATGTATAATAACATGAGTCTTTTTTTATACTCTTTTTAGCTTTATTTTTTCAGGTCTGTCTGCGGCAGTTACAATTATTTATCAGGTGGGGGATGACATATGTTTAAAATCGAAGAGGACAATACTTATAATGATATCCGAGAAAAATCACTAATGAGCTGGCTTGTCGGAGTGCAGGATACAGGCAGTTATATCGATGCCTGTGGTGCAAAACTGGCAGTGGAATATATTCAGTACCTGAAAGAAAAAATTGAGATACTGGAGGAAAAAAACAGGATCAGGGACCAGCATCTGAAAAAGATCAAACAAAAACTGGATGATTTAAAATGAATAAATCCTATTGACGTACTAGGATAAAAATGATATGCTTAATACAGATTGGCAATATTATTTTGGAAGGGACGGAAAAGGGTATGATTTCAACAAAAGGAAGATATGCCTTACGTGTTATGCTGGATCTGGCAGGGCAGCCTGCAGGAGAAGCAATTAAATTAAGGGATGTAGCAGAACGTCAGAAGATTTCTGTAAAATATCTGGAACAGATTATTGCAGTACTGAATAAAGCAGGCATGGTAAGAAGTATACGCGGACCTCAGGGAGGATACATGCTGAGCAGAAAACCGGCGGATTATACAGTTGGAGCAATTCTCAGGCTGACTGAGGGCGATCTTGCTCCGGTAAGCTGTGTATCCTCCTCCTACCCTGAGTGTGAAAGACAGGATCAGTGCGCAACGGTAGTTGTATGGGAGAAGATGTATGATGCCATTAATAATGTAATTGATAACATTACTCTGGCGGATCTGCAGCAGTACGGAAAAGAGAAAAAATAATCACAATCATATATTAAACCCATTGACAAGGTATGAAAATGGTAGTATAGTATTTACAGAAACCGGATGAGGGTTGAAAAAGACTTCCAGTTTGTTTAACAGAGTTTCGTGCGAACTGGAAGAATATTTTAAGAGTATAACCTAGTTATCATATATGAAATAGAAGATATTGGGGAATATCAGTAATACAAGAGGTGTAACATGGAAGATACAAAAAAATTAATCTATCTTGACAATGCAGCAACAACTCAGGTTGATTCGGAAGTGTTCGAAGCGATGAAACCATATTTTTGCGGGCTTTACGCGAATCCTTCCAGTGTCTACAGCTTTGCAGGGAAGGCTGCTAAAGCTGTTGAAGATGCCAGAGAGCAGATTGCTCATCTGATCAATGCCAAAGCAAGAGAAATATATTTTACCGGCGGCGGCAGTGAGTCGGACAACTGGACATTAAAATCTGTTGCAGAGCAGTATGCAAAAAAAGGGAAACACATTATCACTTCAAAAATAGAGCATCATGCGATTCTTCACACGGCAGAATATCTGGAAAAACACGGATATGAAGTAACTTATCTGGATGTGGATGAGAACGGAAAGATTTCTCTGGAAGAACTGGAGGCAGCTATCCGTCCGGATACGATTCTGATTTCCATTATGGCGGCCAACAATGAGATCGGTACGATTCAGCCTCTGGAAGAGATCGGGAAGATTGCCAGAAAACATGATGTACTGTTCCACACAGATGCGGTACAGGCATTCGGTCATATCCCTATTGACGTGGAACGTATGAATATTGATATGCTCAGTGCCAGCGGACATAAGATTCATGGTCCCAAAGGAATCGGCATCCTGTATGTCAGAAAAGGTGTTAAGATCAGTTCCTTTATTCACGGCGGTGCGCAGGAGAGAAAGCGTCGTGCAGGTACCCACAACGTACCTGGAATCGTTGGTATGGGAAAGGCAGCCAGCCTGGCAGAAGAACGTATGGAAAAAACGATTGCACAGGAGACAGAGCTTCGTGATTATACCATTCACAGAATCGAAACGGAGATTCCTTACTGCCGCCTGAACGGTGACCGGAAGGACAGACTTCCGAACAACATGAATTTCTGCTTCCGCTTTGTGGAAGGTGAGTCACTGCTGATTATGTTGGATTCCAAAGGAATCTGTGCATCAAGTGGTTCAGCATGTACTTCAGGATCTCTTGATCCGTCCCATGTACTTCTTGCTATCGGTCTGCCTCATGAAATTGCACACGGTTCACTTCGTATGACAATTTCCGAGAGTACCACAAAGGAAGAACTTGATGAAACCGTTGATTACTTAAAGGAAATTATCGAGCGCCTGCGCAGCATGTCACCTCTTTACGAAGATTTTGTAAAGGAACAGAAAAAGCAGAATTAATATCGAAATAAATTGCAATACAGCTGAAAACGGAGTAGACTGAATACAGTAAATTTGGAAAGGATATAGAATATGTACAGCGAAAAAGTAATGGATCATTTTTCAAATCCCCGCAACGTGGGTGAGATTGAAAACCCCAGTGGTGTAGGTACCGTAGGCAACGCGAAGTGTGGAGACATCATGCGGATGTATCTGGATGTGGACGAGAATCAGGTAATCCAGGATGTGAAATTCAAAACATTCGGATGCGGCGCAGCGATTGCTACCAGCAGCATGGCGACTGAAATGGTAAAAGGAAGGACGATTCAGCAGGCTCTTGAGGTTACCAATAAAGCCGTTATGGAAGCTCTTGACGGACTTCCGCCGGTTAAAGTACACTGTTCACTTCTTGCAGAGCAGGCTATTCATGCCGCACTGTGGGATTACGCACAGAAAAACAACATCAAGATCGAAGGTCTGGAGCCTCCGGTCAACGATATCGAAGAAATCGTGGAAGATGAGGACTGATATTTCTTATATGATATGTGGCAGGCAGCCGGGTTATTCCCGGCTGTTTGTCTTTTTCCGGTAAGCAGCCGGTGATATTCCCGTGTATTTATGGAAAATTCTGGAAAAATAAGCTGGTGAGGAAAAGCCGGTCTGTTCGGAAATTTCCGTGATGGACAGGCCGGTTTCGGCAAGCAGGGGAAGACTTTGCTGAACCCGGTAGTGCAGAAGATAATGAAACAGGGTTTCTCCGATCTGTGCCTTGAAAAAACGGCAGCATTCGCTGCGGCAGATATTGACGGAGTCAGCGATGTCTTCCAGCGTAATTTTTTCCTGATAGTGTTTCTGAATAAATTCCAGAATGTGCTGCAGCCGTTCCTGATTTTTAAGGCTGTAAGGCTGCAGGTCTTTCATGCTTTCCTGAAACCAGGTGTAAAGCAGAAGCCAGAACTGTGACAGCTCGATCTGCGTCCGCAGTTCCGGCGCAGCAGGCTGCTCACAGGCGATGCGGTGGATTT
Organism: Lachnospiraceae bacterium; assembly: GCA_022774705.1. Classification (GTDB taxonomy): domain Bacteria; phylum Bacillota; class Clostridia; order Lachnospirales; family Lachnospiraceae; genus TWA4. The sequence continues at coordinate 3,631 of JALFLM010000182.1, forward strand.
CCAGAAGATGGCCGATGGCCTGATTGTGCCATTCCTGGGATCCGTCCAGATACAGGGAGGGAAGGGTATTGCCTCCGCATATACAGTCGATGTAACGGGATTTCAGAATGCTGGTGTCATTGCCATAAAGGATACGGGGATGAAATGTGATGGACAGGTATTCACAATCCGGCGTACTTTGCCCCGGATGAAGCACTCTGCCGGTATGAAGTGTGTTGCAGTTACCGAAAAGCGCCTGTCCTGCTTTCACATGATAGCTGTCATGATTGATCTGATAGATCATTTCACCTTTCAGAAACAGTGTCAGTTCAATCTCCGGGTGCCAGTGCCACTGGAAAGAACCGGATTCGTAGGCGCCGATGCGCTCGTAACTGATGCAGACGGGATAACGGTAATCGCCGTGGGACTTCACTTCCTTACGGTCGGTGTCTGTATTGATCTGCATGGAAAACCTCCTTCTATGAACAGTCATTGTAATGATATCCGAAACCATTACCTCAATATAGTGCAAATCTGTGCAAATATAATAATTGCAGAAAATGGTTTACATCTATTATAATACCATCATAGGGGAACGCAAGCGGAAACTGCATCAGAGGCTTGCATTTCCATATGAGAAATTTGTTACGGAGAGTAAACCGGAAAGGAGTACGATTATGAAACTGGAACAGGCGCTTGCAGCAGTGAAGGGTGAAAAAGCAGCAGAATTATTTATGGAAATGTACGGAGCAGACGGCGTAGCAGCCAATGTGGAACGTTACAGTCATGTTGCTCAGGGCTATGTGGATACTTTTGGAGAAGGTGAATTTGAATTCTTCACATCTCCCGGACGTACAGAGATCAGCGGAAATCATACGGATCATAATCTGGGCAAGATTCTTGCAGGCAGCATCAATCTGGACTGTGTGGCAGCAGCCGGCCTGAACAACAGCAATACAGTACATATTTTCAGTGAGACATACAATCAGAACATTACCATCGACCTGGCCGAATTGGAGCCTACGAAGCAGAAAACAGGTACGGTTGCGCTGCTGAGAGGTATTCTGAAGGGATTCAGTCAGGCAGGACATGAGATTGGCGGTTTCAATGCATTTGTAACCAGCAATGTAATCAGCGCGGCCGGGGTCAGCTCCTCTGCTTCCTTTGAGATGCTGATCTGCTGCATTGTCGATTATCTGTTCAACGGTGATACGCTTACGGTCAAGGATTATGCAAAGATCGGCCAGTATGCAGAGAATGCTTACTGGGATAAAGCATCAGGCCTGCTGGATCAGATGGCATGTGCATCAGGCGGTGTTATTTCCATTGACTTCAATACACCGGATATGGATGTGGAAAATATTGATTTCAGCTTTAATAAGATCGGTTATGATCTGTTTATCATCAACACAGGCAAAGGACATGCAGATCTGAGTGCGGATTATTCCTCCATCCCCAATGAGATGAAAAAGGTTGCTGCGTATTTCGGAAAAAATGTTCTGGCTGAATGTTCTCTGGAAGAACTGCTGGCCAATCTGAACGAAGTTCGTGCTTATGCCGGTGACCGTGCAGTTATGCGGGCATTCCATTTCTTCACGGAGAATGAGCGTGTTGATACAGCAGTAAAAGCGTTGAAGGAAGAAGATTATGACACATTCCTTCAGGTAATCACAGAATCAGGCAATTCTTCCTGGAAATGGCTGCAGAACTGCTACACCATTTCCAATTACAACGAACAGTCCATCAGCATTGCACTGGCACTGACTGAGATGTATCTGAAAAAACTGGGCAAAGGTGTATGCCGCGTACACGGCGGCGGATTCGCAGGTGTAATCATGGCAGTAATCCCCAGAGAAAATTCTGCCGAATTTAAAGAATATATGAGCAGCAAAATGGGTGCAGACAATGTATACGTCATGAACATCCGCAAATACGGATCCATCCATCTTGCATTCTGATTCTGCCTTGAAACAGAGACAGCTCCGAAACTGAAAAGCAAAACGGATCAGAAAATATAAAATTTAAGGGAGAAGAGTCCGGATGGATGCCGGATCTTCTCCCTTTTAAATTACAGATTTGAATTACAGAATGAAATTGTAAAAAACGGTAATCAGGAAAATTTATAAACAGTAACCGTTGTATGGGTTTCACCCGGTTCCATAACGGAAGAAGGGAACTGCTCCTTATTCAGATTGTCGGGATAGTACTGGGTTTCCAGGCAGAATCCATCGTAATTTCTGTATACAGTACCGTTTTTGCCGGCTGCTTCTCTGATAAAATTGCCGGTATAAAGCTGAACGCCGGGAAGATCGGTATAGGCCTCCATGGTCAGACCTGTTTTGGGGGAAACGGCTCTGCAGAACAGAGAAAGTTCGCCGGCTTTGTGATTAAGACAGTAGTTGTGGTCGTAGCCGCCTGTCAGCTTCAACTGTTCGTAATCATCATGGAGACGTTCACCGATTGCTGTGGGAACCGTAAAATCCATGGGGGTGCCGGCCACGGGTACAATTTCACCGGTGGGAATCGATTCTGCATCGACGGGAGTGAAGGAGGAGGCGTCGAGCCAGAGAACGGTGTCCTCAGCGCTGCCGCTGTCATGCCCGGACAGATTGAAATAGGAGTGGTTCGTCACGTTCCAGGGAGTTGCCTGGCTGCATACACCGTCGTAGCGCATCACCAGTTCATTGTCATCTGTAAGGGTGTATGTAACGGTTGTGATACAGCTGCCGGGGAAGCCTTCGTCTCCGTCGGGGGATTCCATACGGAAGGAAACGGAATCATCTTTTTCCGAAACAGTTTCCCAGATTCTCTTATGGAAACCGGAAACAAGACTGGAGTGGAGATTGTTCCTGCCTTCGTTGGCTTCCAGATGATATTCTTTACCGTTCAGCGTAAATGATGCATTGCCTGTACGGTTGGCCACCCGACCGATACAGCATCCTGCGGATAACGGATTGTCCTCATATCCGTTTACATTCTGATATCCCAGAACCACATCGATGGTCCGCCCGTCTTTTACGGGAACCATAACCGAAACAACGGCACAGCCGAAATTGCTGATCTGCGCGTTCATTCCTTTTTTGTTGCGGATGGTATACAGCAGAGCCTTTTTTCCATCCCGGGTCATTCCAAAATCAGTGTTCATAATAGCAGATTCCTTTCAAATCAAAATTCTTCTGTAGATTATAGCGAAAAACTGTATGAATTACAATATAAAATTTTTACTGTTCAGAGCCAGGCAGATTTTTCAATAATGTCCGTGCCTGTGGGCGTACTCCGTAGGGGAACATCCCATGGCTTTCCGGAAAACCTTGGAAAAATACAGGCTGTTGTCAAATCCCAGGGAATTGGCGATGACGGTGACGGAAAGGCTGGTATCATCCAGCATGCGGCAGGCCGCTTCAATCCGAAGAGATGTCAGATATTCTTTCGGAGACTGATTCAGGCACTGTTCGAAGGCGCGGAATAGATGGCTGCGGCTGACCCCCACATAGTCGGCCACTTCCTGAATGCTGATGGGATAGGAATAATGGGACTGCATGAAATCAAGGGCGGCTTTTACGTAGTCGCTGTAGGAATTATTTACTGTATGCATATCCGAATTTTTCAGCAGACAGGACAGTGCCGTATAAAGGCGTCCCGACATTTCCACCGAACTGGCCAATGTATTGCCTCGTAAATCATATATGTGATGGATCTGCCGGTCAAGGGCGTCGCCGTTCTGCAGCTGGCGAAGTACAGGTTCCTCCGGGGTGAAACCGGCTGCATTGATGATCGGCTGTGCATCCACGCCGGCAAATCCAACCCAGCTGTATTCCCATGGCTCCCGGTCATCTGCCTGATACATGCATTCTTCATTCGGGTATACCAGAAAACAGTCTCCGGCTTCAAGATGAAAGATTCTTCCGTTTTTCTCATAGACACCTTTTCCACTGATAATATAGTGGATCAGGTAATGATTGCGGACACCCGGGCCCCAGGAAAAACCGGGATCGCATTTCTGAAATCCCACATTGTAGATGGAAAGAGCGGTCAGGTTCAGATTCTGTACATAATAGGAATTTTTAAATGTTTTGTTCACGACAATACCTCCATACTGTCATCATAACCGATTACAGCGCAATATGCAACAAAATTACATAAGATTGAATCATTTCTGTATTCCTAATCCGGCCCGAATGGAGTAGATTATTTACAGGAAGTAAAAAACAGCCGGAAAAGGCCGGATTCTCCGGGCTGCGGATTCCACGGCAGAGGTTTTTTACGGAAGAATCTATCAACAGGCTTTCAGCAGGTTCATGAAAGCAGAATGGAGGAAAAAATGTCAATTTTAGTAACAGGCGGTGCTGGTTACATCGGAAGTCACACATGTGTGGAACTCTTAAATGAAGGATATGAGGTTGTTGTAGTGGACAATCTTTACAATTCCAGTCGGAAAGCAATCGAAAGAGTAGAAGAAATCACCGGTAAGCATGTAACATTCTACGAGGCGGATATCCTTGATCGGGAAGCAATGGAGATGATCTTTACGAAGGAATCCATCGACTCCGTTATTCATTTTGCAGGACTTAAGGCAGTCGGTGAATCCGTTGCCAAGCCCCTGGAATACTATTACAACAATATTACAGGTACTCTGGTGCTCTGTGATGTAATGAGAAAACATGGATGCAAGAATATCGTCTTCAGTTCATCCGCAACGGTTTACGGTGATCCGGCTTTCGTTCCGATCACGGAGGAATGCCCCAAAGGCAAGATCACCAATCCCTACGGACAGACCAAGGGCATGCTGGAGCAGATCCTGACCGATTTCAACGTGGCAGATCCCGAATGGAATGTAATCCTGCTTCGTTATTTCAACCCCATCGGTGCCCACAAGTCCGGTAAGATCGGCGAAGATCCGAAAGGAATCCCCAACAACCTGCTGCCCTACATTGCACAGGTTGCCATCGGCAAACGTGAATGCCTGAGCGTATTCGGCGACGATTACAACACACCCGACGGTACCGGTGTGCGTGATTACATCCATGTGGTGGATCTGG
>JALFLM010000184.1 GCA_022774705.1 Lachnospiraceae bacterium
TAATTATGGGATTCAAATCTGACATTGAGATCGCTCAGGAAGCAACACCGATTCACATTCGTGAGGTAGCAGCTAAAATCGGTCTTAGCGAAGACGATATCGAACTGTACGGCAAGTACAAAGCAAAAGTTGACTACAACCTGATGGATACAAAACCGGGCAGCGGCAAGAAAGCTAAACTGATCCTGACCACAGCGATCAACCCGACTCCCGCAGGCGAAGGCAAGACAACCGTTACAGTTGGTGTGGGCGATGCACTGGCAAAACTTGGAAAGAACGTTGTTCTGGCATTAAGAGAACCCTCATTAGGACCGGTATTCGGTGTTAAGGGCGGCGCTGCAGGCGGCGGCTATGCACAGGTTATTCCTATGGAAGATATCAACCTGCACTTCACAGGCGATTTCCACGCAATCGGCGCAGCCAACAACCTGCTGGCAGCTATGATCGACAACCACATTTATCAGGGCAACAAGCTGGACATCGATCCCAGAAGAATCATCTGGAGACGTTGTGTGGATATGAACGACAGACAGCTTCGCAACATCGTTGACGGTCTGGGCGGCAAGGCTCAGGGTTATCCCAGAGAAGACGGCTTCGACATCACCGTTGCATCCGAAATCATGGCAGCTTTCTGTCTGGCAAGCAGCATCGATGACCTGAAAGAAAGATTCTCCAGAATCCTGGTTGCTTACTCAAGAAGCGGCGAACCGATCACAGCAGGTCAGATCAACGCTCAGGGCGCTATGACCGCTCTGTTAAAAGATGCTCTGAAACCCAACCTGGTTCAGACTCTGGAACATACCCCCTGCTTCATCCATGGCGGTCCTTTCGCTAACATCGCTCATGGATGCAACTCCGTAATCGCAACAAAGATGGCTATGCATTTCGGTGACTATGTAGTTACAGAAGCAGGCTTCGGTGCTGACCTGGGTGCTGAGAAGTTCCTGGATATCAAGTGCCGTCTGGCAGGTCTGCAGCCCGATGCAGTTATCATCGTAGCAACCATCAAGGCTCTGAAGTACAACGGCGGCGTTCCGAAGGCTGACGTACAGAAAGAGAATCTGGAAGCTCTTGAAAAAGGTCTGCCGAACCTGTTAAAACATGTTGAGAATATTACTCAGGTATTCCATCTGCCCGCAGTAGTAGCTCTGAACCGTTTCGTAACCGATACAGATGCTGAAATTGCCCTGGTAGAAAAGAAATGTGCAGAGCTGGGTGTTAATGTAAAACTGACTGAAGTATGGGGCAAAGGCGGAGAAGGCGGTATCGAACTGGCTAAAGAAGTTGTACGTCTCTGCGAAGAAGGCGACGCATCAGGCTTCACATTCTCCTACGATCTGGATCTGTCTCTGAAAGAAAAGATTGAAGCAATCGCAACCAAGATTTACGGCGCTGACGGCGTAGATTACTCACCGGAAGCAAGCAAGGAAATCGAAAACCTGGAAAGACTTGGATACGGCAAAGTTCCCGTATGTATGGCTAAAACTCAGTACTCACTGACTGATGACCAGACAAAACTGGGCCGTCCTGCCGGATTCCGCATCACCATCCGTCAGGTAACCATGAGTGCAGGTGCAGGCTTTATGGTAGCAATCACAGGCGCAATCATGAAGATGCCGGGTCTGCCCAAGGTTCCTGCAGCAGAACGTATCGACGTTGATTCCACAGGTAAGATTACCGGTCTGTTCTAAAACAGGATCAGATATATTCCTGATATTACATGGATACATAACCAATTCCGCCGGCAGATTCCGAACAGAGTCTGCTGACGGCAGACATACAGCAGCGGCAGTACGCCGCTGCTGTTTTTATGCTGCTCATTGTTCATTTTTTAATACCAAAGTTGAAATAATTGATTTTTCTGTGCAGGATATGTTAAAAATAATTTGATTTCTCCCGCTTTTCTGTGATTCTATCAGATTGACACAGTTTTGATTCGATAGTAAAATATTTTTATTATAAATACAAGGAGTAATATCATGACGATTAAAGAAATTGCTGCTCTTGCAGACGTTTCTCCTGCTACTGTATCCCGCTATATGAATAACGGATACATCAGTAAAGAGAAAAGGGAGCGGATTCGGGCAATTATCGAACAGACCGGATATTCTCCCTCCATGCATGCACAAACATTGAGAACTCGAAAGACCATGCTGATCGGTGTTATCGTGCCCAAAATCAACTCTGAGTCCATCAGCCGAATGACTTCCGGTATCAGTCAGGCTCTTTCAGAAACCGGTTACCAGATGCTTCTTGCGGATACAGAAAATGACACGGAGAAGGAACTGGAGTACCTGAATCTTTTTAAAAATAACCCTGTGGACGGGATTATTCTGTTCGGAACTTCCATTACGGAAAAGCACAAGGCATTTATGGAAAATAATTCCATTCCTCTCGTTGTAATCGGTCAGAAAACTACTCTGGCTTCCTGTATCTATCACGACGATCGAACAGCTTCCTTTGTTCTGACAGAAAAGATGATCCTGTCCGGCAAGAAAAAACTTGCTTTTCTTGGAGTTACACCAGACGATCCTGCATGCGGTATTGAGCGCAAACAGGGATTTCTGGATGCACTTTCTCACTATCATCTGACTTTTAACCCCAGGCTGGAAGAGATATGCGAATTTGATATCCGGTCAGGCTACGATCATATGGATTCACTCCTAAAAAAGAATCAGGACTTTAATGGTGTTTTCTGCGCCACCGATATGATTGCGGCAGGAGCAATCAAACGTCTTCAGGAAGAGCATCTTCTTATTCCCGGTCAGGTGGCAGTTACCGGAATCGGGCACAATCCGATAATCTGTATGGCGATTTCGCCGCAGCTCACCACCGCACACTTACACTACCGGGTATGTGGACGCCATGCTACCAATCTTCTTCTTGGACTGATCAATGACGACAATGAAATTATCAGTCAGACAAAACTTGGATTTGAAATCGTAGAAGGAGAAACCGTATAAACTGCATACTAAGATATCACAATACTGCAAAAATCCCTCTCACCGGTCATTTGACAATGAACCGTAAGAGGGATTTATATTATGCATTTCCTGACGTCTTCTATATTACTTTTTTATATTTCCCGACGTTTAGTTGCTTTTCAGCCAGCAGAATCCGCAGGCAGGAACGAATACATCGCGCGGAACGACCAGTTCATCGCTCATAAGATCTCTGCAGGGTTGAAATCCTTCATTGATCCAGGCAGTCTTATCCTGGTCACTGAAATTGAACAAAGCAATCAGTTTATGATTGTTATACTGCCTTATAATACCAAGAATAGAATTGTCCCATGTATCAACAGTCCACACTTCCGCATCCGACGCAAACACGTCTTCTTCAGACCGCAGTGTTTCCATCTTTTTCAGCTCAGTAAAGAATCTTCCCTGAATCGTATCCGGATTCTCTCTCTTTTCAGCATCTTCCCAGAGGAATTTGCCTCTATGGAGATAACGGGAATCTTCCGCTTTATTGGGATCATCTTTATAGGAATAATCATTCTGGCGGCAAACTTCGTCACCGCTGTAAATAATCGGAAGCCCTGACTGTGTCAGCATAAAAGCATGCAGCATAAGATCAAATCGGATTGATTTCTCCAGCTGATCTTTCTCATGCCTGTAAGCAGCTCTTTCAATACCGCAGAGAGATGCTGTTGTACCGCAGAGTCTTGCATCTCCCAGACGGGGATCTGAATTGTAGAGTTCACCCTCTGAGAATGATCCTGAAACTTCCCCTGTAAAGTAATCATTCAGGTATTTCTTATGAGGAATCTCCTGTACGCTGTAATTTCTCAGATAATTGTAATCCAGGCCCCAGCCGATATCGTCGTGGCAGCGCAGATAATTCAGGAATAAATACTGTTTCGGCAGACCGCTGAGAATATCCATCTGATGCTTCAGAAGCCGCACATCCTTTGTAGCCACCGTATGCCATGTGGTGCACATGGTTGTTGCATTGTAAAGCATGTGGCACTCGGGCTTGTCAACCGTACCGAAATAAGGAACTACCTTTACCGGCTCCATAACAACTTCTCCCAGCAGAATAGTACCGGGACATACAATCTCAGTAATGATACGGATCATACGGACGATAGTGTGTACCTCAGGCAGATTGCGGCAGTCAGTACCCAGTGTTTTCCAGATATAGGGAACCGCATCAATACGGAATACATCGATTCCCCTGTTGGCCAGGTACAGTATGTTGTATACCATCTCATTAAATACAACAGGATTTCTGTAGTTCAGATCCCACTGGTAGGGATAGAATGTTGTCATGACAAATTTCTGAATCTCGGGCAGCCATGTAAAATTGCCGGGAGCTGTTGTGGGGAATACCTGAGGAACCGTCCTCTCAAACTGTGCCGGAACATCATAGCTGTCATAGAAGAAATAGCGGTCCATGTATTCTTTTTCCAGATTTCTCGCGCGTTTTGCCCATTCATGATC
>JALFLM010000008.1 GCA_022774705.1 Lachnospiraceae bacterium
CGGACAGCCGATTATCCGGGTCCCAGAATGACAGCATCCGTATCAGACTACAGACAATGAATCAGGTCAGTCTGGTGACAGCTGAGCTGAGCAGTAACACCATCTCGCTGCATGCGGCTCATGGGACACCAGCAGTTCCCCGCTGTATGTACCATCTTTCTTACGCTTCACCTTATAGGAAAAAGGCAGGCCTGATGCCGTGCGAAGAGAATTATTCTGACAGGCAATCACAGCCTGCCAGAGCAGCTCATCCAGATTATTCAACGCACCAACATCCTTTGGAACAGCTGCGCTTTTCACAACAGCCATGCCATCTGCACTTCTCCGTATCATCGCACTGTGCAGCGCTTCTATGGCTTCCTCATGTTCTGTGTGCATTTGTTACTCCTCCGGCATAAAATCCACCACCACGATTTCAGGAATATTGTTAAAACGCGGGATCCGGTCCGTATTGCCCAGTCCCCGGGACAGGACCAGACGGGACGGCTCATACACCTGATCAGCTTCATAATACGACGTATCATACTTCATATAACCTGCCCATTCAAGCATCTTTCGGTTATGAACCGCCCAGCTATCCTCATCCGTCTCATATACGCCGCATTCCCTGCCCGGAAACCAGCCCTGGTCAGGTGCCCACAATCCGCCGATAAACGGCAGCCTGATCTGGCCGCCGTGGGCATGCCCGGCAAAAACACAGTCAATCCGGTACTCCAGAAGGCTGCCCGACTCAATCCAGCAGACAGGCATATGGCACATAAGGATCGTATACAGCTCCGTATCCTGAAACGCATGCAGAAACACGGTCTCATCCTGCCAGCCTGTTTCCTGCGCATAGGCATCGGGCTGACAATAGCCGTAGATTCCTCCGATGCGAACCGGCTGCCCGTTAATCCCGGTATCCACATACTCCCGGTCCAGAACAACCGCCCCCGCATCCGTATAAATCTGCCTGATATTCACCCCCGCCTTCTCCATGGTATCCTCCTGATTCCCATAGGAAAAATAAACCGGTGCAATCTCCTTCAGCTGCGAAATCAGCGAAACCGCAATCGATGTATCCTCTCCTGCCTTGTCATTGACCAGATCACCGGTCAGCAGGATCACATCCGGCTCAGCACCCGCCACCAGATTCACCAGTTTATCATTATCATCACCAAATACGGAATCATGCAGATCCGTCAGCTGCACCACCCGGAAACCTTCCGAAAGTTCTGACGACGCTATCGTATAAGAAGAAACTTCAAGACCATATTTTGAAATATGCAGCTCATACCCGACCCAGACCACAAAGATGATAAAAATGATCAGCAAAAAAAGAATACCGGTCCGACTCCGCATACCACGGTTACTGTTTTTCAATAATCCCATACTCCTCCATCAATTTGATCCGCTCATTGCCGATCCTGATACTGTCAGCCGCGTTATTCTCCGTACTCCGGCTGATCTCTCTGCGGTACTTTAAAATCCGGCTGCACCAGGCAGCAGGCAGCAGAAAAGGGTACTTTCGCAGATAAAGATACCTTGCTTTCATCACTTTCAGCGGCGGAAACAAAGTTTTCAGAATCGCATTGCCGTGCCTGCTGCCTTTCCCTTTTACTTTTCCTTTCATTTTACCTTTCCTGTCCGCTTCCACTGCACTCAGCGTAATATTGCTGCTGTGCTTCCGGCTCATATTGGAATTGCCGTAAATACCGCTGGACAGCAGATCCTCCAGAAGGGCCGTTTCATCTGCCTGAATCTGTCTCCATTCATCAGGAAAGCAGGCTTTCTCCGGTGAAAATGTCAGATACTTCTCCCCGATCTTCAGCAGCGCAGCCGTAAACTTCTCCGCCTGAACAGCCCGGCACTTTTCCAGAACCTCCTGCCAGTCAATGCAGCTGCCGTACCGGTTGGCAAAAAGAACAATATCGCAGACCTGCCTGAGCCCGAAACCGCTGTGGAGAAAATGCTTGAAAGCATGACAGATCAGATAGAAAAAATGAGAAGTATAATCCATGGCAGCAACCGGAACTCCCTGAATCTCCAGTTCCACCGCCTGATCATGCACCGTCTCAAAGAAACGGTTAAACCCGCCGAAGGCTCCCGAATCCGGCGAAAACAAATATTTATGAAGTTCTACATAAACCGGACTTCCCGTTTTTCCGTAAGGAACTTCGTAAGCCCCCTGAATATCCACATTCGGATCAGCAACCGTCATCCCGTACTCCAGCATCCTGTCATGGCATTGCTCAAACAGATCCGGCGGAATCAGCATGTCCTCATCTCCTGATACCCTGTAATCCGGATTCGGATAAAGTTCCCTGCAGACGATTCCCTTCACCATAACCGGCCTGATCCCCGCCTGTCTCAGAAACTGATACAGCTGCAGAAACTCACTGGTCTTAATGGTCTGCACCATCACCTGCTGTACCGTCTTCTTCTTAAAAGGCTTCAGAAAAGCCGGATCCATCCCCCTTGCCGAAGGACAATCGTATACAGCATCATAAATCATGGGCAGAACGTGATGAATCTCCGACTGCCGGAATAAGCGCAGCCATTCCTCCGTACCAATCTCGAAATCCCAGTTTACTTTTTTATTACAAAGCGAAGCCTTCAGGGCTTTTAAGAAAAGTTTATCTATCTTATCCATGAATCATCCCTATCCTCCGTTTTCTCCCCTCCATTTTCGGTCACTCATGTTCCACTTAATTTTCCGCCACTATCTATCATGAATATATTTATACGATATCATACTTTTCGTATTTTATCCATAAAAGAATGCTTCGGATTAAAATCTCCTTCGCTGTCAGCAAACATCAAAAAAGGCATTCTATCACAATCCGTACCGGGTATAGAATGCCTGCAGCCTGAAAATACCTTTTTCAGTTATTGATTTCCTGTTGATCTCCATATATCGTAGTAACCGTATACTGGCGTGATCCGTTACCGCCGCTTACATATTTCCTGCCGCATCTGAGCCATGCATGAGCAACCATTTCGCCGTTCTCCTGAAGTGTCACTCCCATATACAAAGTACAGGGCAGTTTGCGCCGGTTCAGCATCTTTTTGGCCGTCAAAGCCCTTACCAGACATTTGCTTTCCCAGGGAGTCCGATTACATATGATTGAAACAGCCTGAGAAACCTGACCAACTGCTTCATCTCTGACTTCTGTCTCGGGAGTCTCACACCCCAGCGTACCGATTTTCGGAGATATCCTGGCAAATGGCCTGTGCAGTATAAGATAACGATAATATCCTGATAAAACCAGTGCTTCGGGAAGCATCAGCTTCTCGCGCATCGGCAGCCTTAAAAACGTGCGCAGCTTACTCATTCTTCAACTGCGGTAATCAGACCGCGTTCCACAAGTGATTCCAGAAAAGGAAGAACATCCTCCATACACTGTTCACGGGACACATTATACTCACAGATCAGTCTGTCCACAAGATTCCCTACTGAAAGCGGTTCTTCCAGCAGTGCCCAGATACAGCCGCCCGTTTCACCAAGATTATAATATTTACCTGTTTCAATATCCATCATGACAGTTGACCCATTCATATCAGCAGCCATAAGACCTTCTTTTCTCTTTAAAACTGTCTGTTCAATCATATTCACATCTCCATTAACTGTTTATTAAAATGCCGGGGCAAAGGATTTGCCCCCTGATACCGGCAGATGTCTCCGTACTGTACATCTACGAATGATAAAAAGGTGTCATTCGCCACAACCTGTAAAAAGGGCGGACGATGTAATAAAGAAAATACAGCGAATCCGGAAAATCAAAACGTTCCAGATCAATCGGCGCAGGCTGGAAAAAAGAAACCAGTAGTTCAAAGCGCTTTCTCTTCTTTCCGGCCACCGGCAGCATACTGCTGTACTTTCTGATCAGAGTACACTTCTCCCGCTCTTCATCCGTCATGGAAAGTACAGGCAAGATGGTCTTCGCCATGACATATGCATCCTCATAATCAGACTGAAGCTTCTCTGTGTAGCGAATCTTCACACGTCCGTTCTCCCTGCATATGGTAAATAACTGATTTTCTATCGGCGGCATGGAAAAAACAGAACAGCCATATAATAAGATCAGTGTCTCCAGCAGCATATTCTGGATTCCCTTCTGAATCATATCATCATATAATGCAGACCAGTCTATCCCCGGACGGCTCAGCAATATATGGAGATCCAGCAGCCAGCGCAGCCGCATGTATCCGTGAGCCGCTGCATGGCAGATCAGATAACTGAGATTATCCAGATCTCCCAGACAGGAGATCTGCTTACCGAGCAGTTTTTTCCGGCTCCGGCGTTCCCATAATGCATCGAAAGGTTCGTCCCAGCGGTGAGAAATCTTCCAGTGCAGTTCAATACAGAAATCATCACGAATATACATTCTATGTATGATTCCCTGCTGTTTTTCCTGAATCCGACGGCGCTTCGGCGTTTTATTGACAGCCTTTATCTCTTCCTGAAAACCACCGGCTTCCAGTCTCTCACATGCTTTTTCAAAATCTGCTTCAGAAACCAGAATATCCAGATCATGTGAATAACGCATCTCCGGATTTCCATACAGATCCACAGCCAGCAGCGGCCCCTTCAGCGAAAGTGCCCGGATACCATGGGCCTCCAGATCCGACATAACAAACGCCAGAAGCTGCATCTGCTGCATCGTGAATAAAGTATACGTATTCTTAACATCGAGCAGCCTGCTCAGCTCGATATGCTGCTGTATCATCTCCTGCGGCAGCTTTTTCACACCGGCAGCCACAAGCGGCTTAATCCGGTTTTTGGAGACAAGTGTTTCAAATCGCTGCCAGTCCATACCATCAGCCGCAACAGGCGCAGAACCGCCGGCAGCCAGAGAAATCATAAACTCCATCTCCGGCGGAAGATAGAACGTCTCTATCCATTTTTCGACCATAATACAGCCTCCCTAAAAATTATTGAAATGCTCTGATCCACACAAACCGCTTCCTCTACATACCGCTCTGATTTGCTTCCAGATATCCGGTCAGCAATTCATATAAATCAGATGCCGTATCGGCATCCTTTCTGCGGATTGCAAGGCACATGAGTACTTTTTCAGAAAGGGTCACACACTGCTGAAAGTGACGCTGGCGGTTCTTTTCCGCTATCATATACCGCCGATAGGTATTCCTGAAAAGCTGATCCACTTTTGCAATGCCTTCCAGAGGTGCCACCTGAGTATCCGCATCAGCGGGGATCAGGCGCACAACCATGGAAAGAGGGGCTGTTCCTTCATGAAAACAGTCCTCAACATGAATCCCGTATTTTTTTCGGTCTTCTTTCTCATATAATGAATGAATCTGCGATGAATCTCTTTTATAATGCGCCAGAGAATCCGGCCAGAGCTTCTGGGAAGGATAGCTTGACTGTACCAGCGGACAATCCTCAATATTCAATATTGCAGACACATCATCCGTCAACAGCTGCCAGCCATGTCTCAAAAATTCAGAAGCCATGGTGCTTTTCCCCGCACCCGACCCCCCGGTGATTAAGATGGAGCGTCTTCCATCAGTCACACAGCTGCCGTGAAGGGGCAGAATACCCCGCTGATGCAGAACAGCACCCATGCAGGAACCCATCAGATATACCGCCAGATGAGAAGCAGTGCAAACCGGATCCGGATCCACTTCAATACAATTACCATCCGTAACCCTGAAATCAGCCACTGCAGGAATATGCAGCATCATCATGGATTCCTCTGCCTGAAAATCAATTTCAGCAATCCCGTATTCAGAAAGATTTTTTTTAACAATCCTGACATCGACCGGCTCCTGTTCCTCAGCTTCAGTAATCTGGAGAACCGGAAATTCGGACAGAATCACCAGACCAAATGCACGGTATTTATACAACGAATTCATCCTCATTACCTCATATCTGTACTTTTCAACGCATTCTGAATCAATACACACCGTGTTAAAGCTGATATGACCTCTGTAGCATTAATATCTTCTTCAGGTGTAAAACTATCTGAATAGGATATATTATAGATTGTATCAAAATCAAGGCACGAGCCCCATCTTTCCCGATCCAGCATATCAGCAAATTTCTGTATATCCTCAATCGCACGATTTCTTTCTTCAATTTTATTCTCAGGAGATAATACAGTCCCACGTTTGCTGGGTGTATCTTTATACCGAACTTTTTTTAAGGAATCCGGCATCAGATCTTTAAATGCTTCTCTGAATATCCATCTGTTTACGTAACCATTATGGTACTGTGCTCTTGGAATGGATACAGCAAAATCAATTACCCTGTAATCAAGATAGGGCAGCATATAGCGGACACCTGCCTGAGCTCCCTGAAAAGCCACATTATCAATTCGCCCACGACATCCTCCCCGCATAATATCTTTAACAATATTATATGCAAAAGTCGAAGGTTTTTTTTCAACCTGATGATCACATTTTTCTCTAAATTCCTTTTTTAGACAAACTTCCGCATTTTGATTGACATGAAAAGGTTTTTTCAACTTAGGATGCACCACTGCCAGCTGCCTTACAACTGCTTTTAATGTGCGTAGCAACCGCAATTTTCTCCCTTTCGTCTGACGATACATACATCTGATAAATGCAGGATATTCATGGTGAGTCCATAATTCATACAGATTGCAGCGATGGCTTACCCCCTCATCTCCTCCATGACCCGTAAAAACGACACGCGCTCCATTAGATTTCAAGTAAGAAGCACCCTCCATTATTTTCGTAGTATTAATATATGGAGGCCAGTTCCTATCTATTGCTTCATCACATATAACCATTTTTTTCCGCGTTTCCGCACTGGAAAACTGACAGGAAAAATCTTCCTGCCTGCAGATGTCAAGAATAATCTTTCTTTCATCTTCCCCTTCCTTTAACGGAACCTCATCCATAGTACGAGACCAGGAAAAGAAAACAGCCTCTCGTCCCAAACGACTGATCAATACAGCAATTACACCGGAATCAAGGCCGCCTGACAATTCTCCTCCTATTATTCCGGATACAGCATCCAGACGCTTCTGTACCGAATCTAAAACCAGTTCATACATTTTTTTCTGGTATTCTTTGTCGCTTCCACATCTGATTTTGTGACTGCCGATCCTCCAGAACTCATGCGGTTCCCATATAAATCCCTGATTCGTTACTTTCAATTCAACCCAGGATGCCGGCGGAATACAATAAACATTTTTAAAATCCGTCTCACACAAAGACAAACTACTATACCCCATTAAATTCAAGTACAGCATTTCTTCATTGATACCCGTATCAATTTGCTGATATGATGTAATTCCCCGTATATCCGTTGAGAACAGGAAACAATTATCATCTATATAATAAAACAATGGACGGATTCCCATATGATCCCGGAATAGGACCAACGTATTAGCATCTTTATTAAAAACAGCCCCGGCAAAATCACCATTGACAACATTTAATGCTGAAAAGCCTTTTCTCATAATATATTGAAACAATAATTCTTCATCTGAAACATGTCCCACTTCATCAAGATTCACTGCTGCCGCTATTTCATCCCGATTATAAATCACTGCATCAATAACAGCGATATAATTATCATGCAACAATACCGGCCTTCCTGCCGGATAATTATCTGACAAATGCTCAATGAAGCATCCAACTGCCCAGTTTTCCTCATCTGTATAATTTGCGCTATCACTGCCGTATGAACAATTCCAATGCTTCAAATTCTGCAGACATTGCTGGACATCCTTATCTATCTTTGAATATACTCCATATATACCACTCAATACTCTAACTCCTAAATATGAAAATCAGTGCAGCTGCGTACCACCGACTATGACCGATAATATCCAACTGCACCTCTTTTGATAAATAATCAAGCCGCATCCATCTGTAGCAATCCCCTCATACTCTTACCAAATATGCCTTAACAGATTTTAACTCAACAATTATTTACCGTTTCGATATGAATTTTAAAAAAGATTATGACTCACGACTTTTATCTTGTTCCTTTTTGCTATCATTAACAAAAGGCCACAGTTCACATTCAGTATCCCAGCAGCCACTTGCAGTCATAGAAACTTCAAGTTCAGACACTTCAGGTCTTGTCCAATTTTTCATTATAATATACCTCTTTCATAAAATAAATTATATTAGCCAGTCAATATGACCGGTCGAAAACCAACAGAATACGGGGATTTAATATCCTGCCAGTTATTCGCGCTTTCATAAATAGTACTGCATACTATCTGGATAAAGGCAGCAGAGTTATCTTATCTTCTGATACCCTCAATTCCCAATCAGCCAGTTCAAGTACTGCCGGCCGATGCGTTACCGCTATGCATGTACGATTGGGCAATGCGCAGATTCTTTCCAGTACTATTCTCTCCGTTTTCGCATCCAGTGAGGATGTTACTTCATCAAGAAGCAGGATCGGTGCCTGACTGACCACCGCCCGGGCCAGTGAGATTCTCTGAATCTGTCCTTCAGAAAGCCCCGCACCATTCTCACCAAGAACCGTATCCAGCCCATTGGGAAGTTCCGCAATATATTCCTCCATGGCACTTACATATACAGCCTCTTTTATCTGTTCATCCGCTGCATCCGGTTTGGACAGTCTGATATTATCCCGTATGGTACCACTGAGGAGCAGATTGCCCTGAGGGGCATAAGAAAACATCTTTCTTGCAGAACGATTGATTTCAATCTTCCTGTCATCCGTCTCCATCAATAACCTGCCACTGTCCTGACGATAAATTCCAAGAAGCAATCTCAGAATTGTACTTTTACCGACACCGGAAGGACCGGTGATAACCGTCAGACCACCTTTCATAATAGAAAAGCTCGCTTTGTTAATAACCTGCTTCCTTTCACCCAGATTTCCAATATAGGAAAAAGAAAGACTCTCTGCTGATATTTTCGTCAGTTCTTCATAAAGTACACCACAATCCTCCTCCAACAGATCAGGCTGTTCATCTACCTCGGTAATCTCCATAAGACGTTCGATAAAAGCAAAAATTGATACAAACCTGGGCATCAGCTGTGGCAGTGAAAGAAGCGGCCCTTTCAATTGTGAAACCAGTGAAGTCATAGCAGTCAATCCACCGAAAGTCATCTCACCGCGGAGAAGCTTTCGTGCACACCAAACCAGAGTGACAAAACTGCCAAGATATCCCAGAGAACTGGAACCAATATTCATAATCATGGACATGTTTTTTCTCTTCCTGAATATCTGCCACCGGGTTTCCAGCATCTCCTCTGATTTCTTTTCAATTTCTTCTGATACATCAAGAGCCTGAATAATCACCAGTTTCTCAATCACTTCCTGAAAAAAAGCAGAAACCTTTCCTGATGACTCACTGGACTTTTTCTGGAGATGCACCATATATCTCTGAATTCCTATAGTAGCTAATGCGATACCTGCACAAAAAGCCAGAATGACTACCGTAAACACAGGATCCATCCGAAACAATACAAAAACAGCAGCAACAAGACCAGCCAGCAACGGAAAAACAGAGGCCATAATAGCCAAAACACTGCTTACAATACTGTTGACATCAGAATTTAAACGATACAAAATATCCCCGCTGTGGAATCTGGACATCTGACTGTAATCACTATGTAAAATCCGATGCATGATATCACGTTTGAAATCTCGATCCATATCTGCACCCAGTCTTTGCGTCAGATGATTGGAATAGAAGCTGCAAAACAGCTGTATCGCTATCATTGCAAATAATATCATGCAGGCATGTAAAAACACATTCTTATTGCCTGAAGTTGCACTATCAATCACATTGCGTGTCGCCACCGCATATCCGACACCGAGACATGAACTTAAGACATTACAAAAAGCCAGCAGCAAAAGTGCGGGAATCCGTTTATGAATTCTAATCATCAGCCAGCGTATACACTTTCCGGCTTTCTTAAGTTCAACCTGCATCCAACTCCTCCTCCTGCCGTGCTTGAATCCAAGCTACATCCTGTAATTTACAGCATCAGAATATTTTATCAGTTAATTCTTTGCTTTCCAAAAATACACATCGATAATTTACGTCATTCATTCTATCATAGCCGAAATAAGAATTCAATAGTTTTGCTTAATTCTGTCTAATATTAACTCAACTTTCCCAACTGAGATTTCCAAACAATGCCTGAATAAATAAGGGCTGTGAGCCAATCCAATTGATGAGTTGACTTTTAACCTGTTTTGTGTTCTTAGCTGTGTAATGGTTTAAATACTCCACAAATAAAGCCATCAGGCTTTCAATCTGATTCTGCATTAAACCTGAATAATCAGGCATTTATACCGGCTTTGCCGGTGGGAAAGTTGAGTCTATTTTTATATGTTCGTTATAGAGTAAAAGCCCTGAAACGGCTTATTCAGCCTCGAAAAATATGCTCTCGTGCCTAATACCCTGGGTTACGTTCCCGGCACCTTTCGCATACCACTTTACAGCGCTTCCTGCAGAAGGCGATACCGTAGGTCAGCACATCTGTCCTGCCATCATTGCGAAGTCTTTCGTTATATCGCTTTTCTCTAATCTGCTTCAGTGCTTCCTCACAGGCTTTCTCAAGCCCTGCAACGCTGGATGCATATTTCACCTCAATAACGATTCCGGCGTCCGGATCTTCCGGTTCAATCAGGATATCACTGAAACCATCCCCTGATTCTGCATTGGACAAAATCAACCAGTTTATTTCACTCCGGAGTAAGCCCAGCAGCAAACCGTGGTAAAAATTCTCTTTTTTATCCGCCGGAGCCTTCGCATCCAAAACGCTGATCATCCGGTTCAGGATTATATTAAGCCGTTTTTGTATCTTCTCCGGCTCTCCTTTTAAGAATGCCCGGCAGAACTCACGCATGGGCTTTTCATCATCTGCCATACGTTCCCGGAACCATTCCTGTACCTGTAAAATAAAAACTTCCCGCACCTCCCGGTTGGGAATCACCAGCTTATAGATTCCGTTTATCGCCCTGCCTGTCTGGGTCAGATAACCTGTGGTAAAAAGTACGCTCCACAGATTGTCAATACTGGAATCCAGTTCATGATAGGTCAAATCCAGACGAACCTTCTTCTCAATCGCCTCCCCTGCAATCAGGCGTTCGATCTCATTCCGGGTCGTTTTATCCGCCTTATCGATAAAACGTTTCACCAGGTCATTCCCACTGGTGTTGATCCAAAAAGCTTCCGGCTCTGCGTAAGGGTCTGCCAGCAGTTTTTTTGTATACCTGATCACATCCCACGGGCAGTATATATCCGTATCGCCAAAGTGGTATCCGTCATACCATTCTTTTACAATACCTGCCTTTTCTTCCATGTCATAATCTTCCATAAGCTCCTGAACTTCCACTTCAGTAAAACCAAAATGCTCATCATGCTCTACATCAACAATCGAATTAACATCAAAGTTATTCAGACCTGTAAAAATGCTCTCCTTTGACACACGCAGACACCCTGTCAGGACAGCAAACTGTAAAAACTCATTGGTCTTCAGTGCCTGTCCGAACAACCCGCGGATCAGCAATACCATCTCTTCGTAATAGCCATGCTGAAATGCCTTATCCAATGGTACATCGTATTCATCAATCAGCAGGATGACTTTCTCACTAAAACATTGATTCAACAGCGAAGAGAGCATTCGCAGACTATCCCGAACATCGTCAAACGTGTCTTTTTCCTGCAGAATTCTGAGAAACAACTGCTTATCTTCATCAGCAATCTTTTCACTGCTAAGCAACATTCTGAAACGAGATGCCTCGGCCCTGATAATTCTCCGCAGTGCTCCACAGGCTTCCTCAAAATTCAATCCATCCACACCTTTTAGTGAGATGAAAATAACCGGGTATTTCCCCATGTATTTTTCGCACAGTGCCGTCTCCTTAGAGATCATCAAACCATCAAACAGCGTCTTATCCGCTCCAATCTCGAAGAAGTTTTTCAGCATACTCATGTTCA
>JALFLM010000088.1 GCA_022774705.1 Lachnospiraceae bacterium
CGGGCTGATTGGCGGCGGATATGCCATATATAAGGGCATCAATAAAGAACCATCTAAATACAGCTTGGAATGGATAAAAGGATTATCTGATGACCAATGGGCGACGGAATGCGAAATCGTACAAAATCAATTTCGAAATCCAGAATTAGATACTGCATTTCGAGAGAATTGTCATCGGATTTTAGACCTATTCGACAAGGTGAAGAGTGCGAGAGATTGGGCAGGTAAAACACCGCAAGGTCCAGCTTACCATCGTGAACATGGATTTGGGTTGTATAAACCAGATTAATCAAAATCTCATATCCAATTCAGTAAGGACAGGATTCCGCTTCTTTGTGAAATCCTGTCCTTGTTTTTTCGATTTTACATCTTCAATTCACATACAGAAATAAAAGTGTGATTCACACACCGCAAAACCTATATAATTTTGTGATTGGAGTTGTATTTTCCGAGATTTCTGCATATAATAAAAATGTGATTGAGAGACACTAAAACTCCAATAAAAATGTGAGGAGTGAGTTTATGGAACGATTCATTTTGAAAAAGCTGCTGGACTGGAAGAACTCTCCCTACCGTAAGCCTTTGATTTTAAAAGGTGTTCGCCAGGTGGGCAAGACCTGGATTCTGAAAGAGTTCGGCAAGCGTTACTATGAAAATACTGCTTACTTCAACTTCGATGAGAACGAGGAATACAAACAGTTCTTCGAAACCACCAAGGACGTTGATCGCATCCTGCAGAACCTGATGCTGGTCAGCGGTCAGAAGATCATGCCGGAAAAGACCCTTATCATCTTTGACGAGGTGCAGGATTGCCCCAAGGTCATCAACTCCATGAAGTATTTCTGCGAAAATGCTCCGCAGTATCACATTGCCTGCGCCGGTTCTCTGCTGGGCACTGCTCTGGCAAAGCCATCTTCTTTCCCTGTAGGCAAGGTCAACTTCATGCAGATTGACCCTATGACCTTCTCAGAATTCCTGATTGCCAATGGTGATGAAAACCTTGCCACATATCTGGAAAGTGTGGACACCATTGAACCGATCCCCGATGCGTTCTTCAATCCTCTGTACGAGAAATTGAAGATGTACTATGTCACCGGTGGTATGCCTGAACCCGTTCTGATGTGGACGGAAGCCCGTGATGTTTCCGCTATGCAGGAAGCCTTGTCCGGCATTATCGGTGCCTATGAGCGTGACTTTGCAAAGCATCCTAACATCAGTCAGTTCCCGAAGATTTCTATGATCTGGAAGTCTGTTCCATCTCAGCTGGCAAGAGAGAACAA
The DNA here is from genome assembly GCA_022774705.1 of Lachnospiraceae bacterium. Taxonomy (GTDB): domain Bacteria; phylum Bacillota; class Clostridia; order Lachnospirales; family Lachnospiraceae; genus TWA4. The sequence continues at coordinate 1,281 of JALFLM010000088.1, forward strand.
GAAGTTCATCTACAAGGTTGTAAAGGAGGGTGCAAGAGCCCGTGAATACGAGGATGCTCTGCAGTGGCTGGTAGATGCCCGACTGGTTCATAAAATCTACCGCAGCTCCGCTCCTGGCCTTCCTGTGGCAGCTTACGATGACCTATCCGCCTTTAAGATTTATCTGGTGGACGTGGGTCTGCTCCGCCGTCTGGCGCAGTTGGCTCCTACAGCCTTCGGAGAGGGCAACCGCCTATTCACCGAGTTCAAGGGCGCACTGACCGAGAACTATGTGCTGCAAACTTTGATTACGCAGTTTGAGGTGGTCCCACGCTACTGGACACAGAGCAATCCTCCGTACGAGGTAGACTTCCTGATTCAGCGGGAAAATGATATTTTCCCTGTTGAGGTCAAATCCGAAGCCAATACGTCCAGCAAGAGCCTCAAAAAGTTTAAGGAGTTATTCCCAGATAAGGTAAAACTCCGTGTACGCTTCTCGCTTGATAACCTGAAGCTGGATGATGATGTGCTGAATATTCCGCTGTTTATGGCAGATCAGGCAGATCGGTTGATTGGACTGGCGTTGAAAAAGCAGGGACAACAACCAGTATCTTGAGTAAATCATTTTTCTGCGAAAAGGCAGACGTATGGATTCTTATAGTGCAGATGATATCCTGGCTGTTGTGCTTTGGGCAAATGCGCTTCCCCGTAAGATTTTGGGCTATCGGACACCAGAAGGAGCTTTTGAAGCCGAGATGAATGCAATATATGCCGCATAGTCATCAATCTGACCTTGACATCAGCCGAGGTCAGATTGGTGACCCTCTAACACAGAAAATGCTCAACTTGTTATTGCAATTTGGGGTTTTCTAAAATTTTAAAATCGACAAATCAAAATTGACAATTCAGGAGAGTTTGGATAAACTGGAGGTATGAAAGAAGCATAGATGCAGAAGTACTTTGAGTAACGTGCTTTACTGCATTTGAGTGGAGGTATGCACATGCTTCCCAACACAGGAATCAAGCCGCAAGTACAGACCGAAATCTGTCAGCTTGCCGAAAAATATCATCTGAACCGAGTCATTCTGTTCGGGTCCCGCGCACGGGGGGACTACTGGAGAGCCAGTGACATCGACCTTGCGGTTTCCGGTGGCGATATCATACGGTTTTCGCTGGATGTAGAGGAGGAAACATCTACGTTGTTGTCTTATGATGTTATCAATCTGGATGAGACGGTATCTCCAGAGCTGCTGGCGTGCATTCAGAAGGAAGGTTTGGTTCTGTATGAAAAAGTTTGAACATTACTGTTCG
>JALFLM010000096.1 GCA_022774705.1 Lachnospiraceae bacterium
GGGAGGGCTACCTTTTCTCGCCATGCTTCCTCACGACCGTTGCCAGCCGCTTCGGTGACGATAGGCTACTGCTAATGGAATAACAGGTTCGGTCAGCGCCGAACAGTTTAATTACGCGACCTCGTGTCGCGCATAGGAGAAGGGGTTGTAGTGCATGGACTTCTTGAAATTGATGGTGTTCATGATCTTGATGTGGTAGCCGTTGCGCTGCAGGAGCTTTCCGCACTCGACCACGATACTGCCCTTGGGGTCTGTGACCACAAAGCTGGTGGGATACGACTTGGAGGTGCATTGCATCAGGTTGGGCTTGAGCCAGAAGCGGGTTTTGCCGGAACCGGAACCGCCGATGATCAGCACATTCTTATTCCGGACGTACTTGGGATTCTTTGGCCGGTTGCTCATCATCAGGCTTTCCGTCTGTGTGAGTATGATGTTGTTTTCAAACACCGGATCGACAAAGGGCTTGATGTCCTCTGCCGTCCCCCAGCGGGCGGAACCGTACTCAATGTCCTTGCGGTATTTCTTGGCGTTCTTGCCTTTCACATAGACTGCCAGCCACAGGGCTGCACCGCAGAGCAGGCCGATGAGCAAATCCTGCGGGTGAAAGCTGGGCAAGAAGGACTGAAATGCGGCGGCGAAGCCCTCCGGCAGATGCAGCAGCTTCGTGGAAGCATCCACACCGGCGGCCAGCCGCCATGCCTGTCCCAGCTTGGTGGTAAAGAGGCCAATCAGCAGATAGGGCAGGTTCAGCAGCAGGAGCTTCTTGATGTTGATCTGTTTCATCGTTCCAGCTCCTTTCGCTTGGTTCGGTCCACCACGGCGTTTTTCACCAGAGCCTTGAATTTCTCCAGCTTGCCCAGCACAGATTCGCGCCGCTCCGCTTTTTTGAGCTTCGTGGCTGCATACTTCTCAAAGGCGGCATTCATATTTGCCTCGTTGGGAGCCTTGAAGAAAATCTGAAAATGGCCCTTTTCCGTCTCAAAGACGGTATAGCGGACGCCGTGTTCTCTGGCAATACGGTCAAAATCCCGTAGGCTCTTGTCCTGCACATCGAGCTGGCGCATATCGCCATGCTCCTGCTGCAACTCCTCCATGCTGACCTTGCCGAAGGACTTTACGTCAGGACTGTCCCGGCTGGCCTGCAATTTCTTTTCCTTGCGGTAAGCCAGGTACTTGCACAGGGCAGCCTTTAACACCCGGCCGGAAAACTTTGTCGCATTGATGCCCAGAGTGAGCGTCCTGTTTTCAACTTCTTCCTGCATTTCTCATCACTCCTTTCCGTCAGATTTGCAGGGAGGCGACTTTCACTAAGGCGGCACCACCAACCGCCGGAGCAGATATTTCAGCATTATGGAGCCTCCGTTACCGTACCTGGTCTTTGCGGTCATAGAACAGATCTCCGCGAATGACCCTGGCGTGAGACAGAATTTTGATATTCCCGCGTTCCTGGTTCTCCAACGCTTTCTGATAACCGGCGTCAGCGAGAAACAGCCTCATCCTGTCTCCCTTGAAACCAACCGGCGAATCGTGGGTCAGCACATCGAAGATAATCATGTGGCGGGTGTTCTCATCGAACCGGGCCAAATCCAGGTAGTCATGGCCCTTGTAATTTTGCGCTCCGACCTTGATACGCATTTCCTCCATCAGCTCGCCAATGGTTTTACCCATGCTGATTTCCTCCTTTCTCCCGTCCCTGGCCCTTGACGGTGAGCAGGCCGTCCAGAGTGGTAGCGGTGATCCGGAGCCGCTCCGCAATGGCAATATCATTTTTCGTGGCCTCGTCTACGGTATCGCCGCAGACTACCAGCACATGAGCACGCCGGAGAAAATCGCGGGCAATGTCGATGCTGTCCTTATGCTCCTGCGGGATGGCATCGTTGAGAAACAGAGGCAGGAACAGAAGCGGACAGACCGGCGAAAAACCGGCATCATAAACGGCCCGGCAGTAACGGGCGGCGGTTTCAGTGTTCTCAAATTCGTTGCTGCCCCAGGGGGCAGTGATGTAAGCCAAAGGTCGCTTCATGGCATATCCTTTCTCCCGGATGTCCGGGCATAAAAATAGGCGGCCATCAGCCGCCGTACATATCGTGGTTTACCAGCGCCGTGTAATAGTTCCCGATGGTGGTGGGTGCATTGAACAGCGCCGCCAGCAGGTATTGCTTGATGTTTCGGATTTTGGTGGTGTTCTGCCTCATGCAGTCCATCACAAAGCGGATATGCTCACAGTTCAGCTTCAGGAGCCGGGACTTCACAACCTCATGGGGGAAGTCGCTGCCAGCTACCCGCGTGAATTTCCGTCTGGCACAGACCGTCTCCACCATGATCTCAACGATTTCGTCCAGATCATCTGCATAAGGACCAGCCTCCTGCCGAAGAATGTCATACTCGATGTTTTCCAAAATCAATTCCCGATAACTATCCATTTCGCTCATGGGCGTCGCTTCCCTTCGTTTCGGTTCCGGCGGGCTTCCCGCCGCATCCCCACGGAAAGGAATCGAATCGGTATTTGATCCATCTGTAATTGATTTTTGGGTATTTAATTCTTCTATATTTAATTCTGCGGGCTTTTCCAGATATGGCGTGTCCATATCCGGGGAAACCATATCCGGGTTTTCCGTATCTGGTGAATCCGTATCCGGGGTTTCTGCTTTATGGGGCTGTTCGTAAATGATGTACTCTGTATCGCTGATCCTGCCATTGGCACCTCGAAGCTGATGCCGGACGATATAGCCGGTGTTTTCCAATTCTTTCAGGGCAGAACCGATAGCATCCACGCCCTCTTTGCAGATGGCGGCCAGCCCCCGCGTGGTGTAATTCCATTCATCCGGGAGAGACAGCATCATGGACAGCAGGCCCTTGGCTTTCAGGGTCAGGTTCTGATCTCTCAGGTGATAATTTGACATTACGGTGTAATCGCGTGTGCGTTGGACGCGAAAAACAGCCATTTGCTTCACTCCTTTCCAATTTTGGGCATGAAAAAAGCCGCAGTCACTTCAAAACTGTGGCAAATCAGTGTTTCTTGTTCTTTTTCCTGTCGTACAGGATATGGCCCTCGATGATGTGGGCGGTCCGCTTGATGCGGATTTCTCTGCGGTTCTGGCTCTCCAACGCCCTCCGATAGCCTGCCTCGCTCAGAAACAGACGCATTTCATCACCGGGGCTGCCGTAAGGGTTGCCCTGCTTGCGGACAACAAACTCAATCATCCGGCAGGTGCTGTCCCTGAATCGTTCCACGGCCAGAATGTCATGGCCTTTCAGCTCCCGAATGGGAATATCGCTCATACCGGCTCCTTTCTCAGCGTTCCTGCTGTTGCTGACGTTTGCGCTGCCATGCCTCCAGCAGCTTGATGATGGTTTCCTCCATCTTCTTGGGGGTATAGCTCTTGGGAAAGTATTTCCGCAGGGTGTCAGAGGTGAGCGTTACGCGGTCCAGCTCACTTTTCTTTTCCTCAGATAGAATGGCAAGCATCACATCTTCGGTCAAACGCCCTTCCTGGCTGAACTTCTTCATGCGCTGGGCCTGGGAAAGAGAAGGGGTGGCCTGTTCATAGTCCATTGTCTCAACAAGCTGTGCTTGTTCCTCCGATTTGAGGAAGGACAGCTCGTAGGCCGGACTAAGGGCGATTTTCTTTTCATCTACCATATCCAACAGAGGGGGAATCAGCTCGGTCAGGCGGATATAACGCATAACTTGAATACCACTTTTTTCACCGGCCTCTTGCGCCACCCTGTCACGAGCGCTCAACTTCTGTTCAACTTGAACAGAAGTGAGGTCCGTTCTGGCTCCTTGGTGCTTAACGGCCTCCAACTTCATCTTATAAGCAAAAGCCCGCTCACTGGGGAGCAGGTTTTCACGCTGAAGGTTGCTGTCAACCATGATAATTGTGGCGGCATCATCGTCCAGATCACGGACAATACAGGGCAAGGTTTCTTTTCCGGCCAATTCGCTGGCGTGGTGCCGCCGATGTCCGGCAACCAGCTCATAGCCGCCGTCTGCATCGGGACGGACGATGGCAGGAACCAAAACGCCGTACTGCCGGATACTGTCCGCCGTTTCCATCATGGCCTCATCATCCTTGACCTTAAAGGGATGGTCCTTAAACGGATGCAGTTCAGACAGCGGGATTTCCACTACTTTTTCACGGCTGGCGTCGGCGCGGCTTTCCTCGGTGGAAAACAGATCATCTACCGATGCCAGCTTTACATTTTTCGCGCTGCTTTTCAATTTTCAGCACCTCCTTCGTCAGATTTTTGTAGGCGGCGGCCACCTTGCCCTCCGGGTCGTGGGCGTAAATACTCTTACCTTCGGCGCTGATCTCCTTGGCTCGGACGGAGTGCGGAATCTCAGAACAGAATACTTTGATTTTGGAACCGTAGGTTTCCCGCAGCAGGGCGCTGATTTCTTTGGCGAAGTTGGTGCGCCCGTCCACCATCGTCAGTAGGATGCCGTCGATTTGCAGCTTGGGATTGATCTGCCTCCGCACTTTGCTGATGGTTTGCAACAGCTGTTCTAGACCTTTGGCGGGCAGATACTCCGCCTGGACGGGAATCAATACCCTGTTGGCGGCTGCCAGTGCATTGACCGTGAGCATACCCAGGGAGGGCTGACAGTCAATCAAAATATGGGTATAGTCCCGTTTCACCGTGTCCAGATACTGCCGCAGAATGGTTTCTCTGCTCATGGCGTTAACCAGGGATACCTCCATGCCGGAGAGCTGAATATCTGCTGGCATAAGGTCAACACCTTCTGCATGATGCAGGATACCTTCACCGGACTGGATGGGCGTATCGGTCAGGACCTTGCCCATCATATCGGAGAGTGTGACCGGCAGCGTGTCCGGGCGGGAATAGCCCAGGCTGATAGACAAGCTGCCCTGGGGATCACCGTCAATCAGCAGCACCTTCTTTCCTTCCTGGGCCAGTCCGATGCCGAGATTGGCGCAGGTCGTTGTCTTGCCAACGCCGCCCTTTTGGTTGGCGATGGCGATGATCTGTGTGTTCATAATGTTACCTCTTTCTTTTTCTTGCGCATAATATGACCTCCTGCTTGAAATTTGTCTAATAATAAGAAAAGCCGCTACGAATCAACGTAACGGCAGTTCTCAACGCAAAGAATGAAATTGTAATTGAATTTGAAAATATTTGTCTCTATCAGAACACTTCTCTTTTCAGCTCATTCTTGGACCCTGTAAACGAGCGCCTACTTTTGAAGAACGATGACACCCGTTTGGTCCGAAGTTTAAGAGGGCGTTTATCATTTTGATGAAGCTGAGACTGTAGAGGCCAAGGCGAAGGTTGCGGTGGAAAAGTAAGTAGCGGAACAGGCGCGGATAATTCCGTGCCTGTTCATTAAAGGAAATTCAATGACAGTTTGATAAACATAAAATGTTACTTAGCAAAACCTATTTGCTTATTTCGAATCATCTGTAAAATCAAAAGGCTGTCCAATCCGTGACAACACAACACCATACTCTTTTATGATATCAATAGTTGTTAGCTCATTTAGTCGGCAAATTCTTTTCACAGGAAAAGAAATGATAGTATCAATAGTATCATATTTTTTTAAGTCTGCATCAATACCTTCAAGTACACTATAAGCTTTATGGGCATCTTCTTGTGAAACCGAGGAAGTATCATCCCAAAATTTTTGGAGAATGATTCTATTAGTATGAATCTCAGTTAACTGTTCAAGCACTTTGCAAAAGCGCAAACGATAGTTAATCGTGTATAATTCCAATTCCTTTTCAAACTCTTTGATATCTTTGATAGATACCATAGCTTGTCCAGAAGTATTAAATGCACACAAGTCAAGTATCTCAAATGGAAGAATCTTAAGTGAGTGATACACAACTGTCGGTTTTTTCATGGTAGAAAAGCAAGAGAGCGGATATGAATACTCCCGTTTTTTACCATCATCAGAAATTTCAAGGAGTGTTGCCTTTTTTAATTTTCGTTCCCCATTTTGTCGCAAATATGTATCACAGGATTGGGAAACTAGTAAATAAACCAAACCATCGATTTCAAATATATCGCCAGTTGCAACTTCACAATGTTGTGCATTGATGTGTCGATTATACAACTCTATTTCCCGGTATTCCTTAAGTATGTCTGTCAGTTCTTTGTTATTGCCAGGATTATCAGAAACAACAGAGCAGAGAGACTCATAATATTTTGCTTTTGATGCAATTTCATTATATTTTTGAGCAATCGCTTTATTGTACCCATCATAATGAAAAATTTGCACGAATCGCCCGGCAAAATCCGTATAAGACTCCCCGTTTTTTTGAACCTTATTAGTAAAAAGAGAGTTCAATGTTTTTTGACGGACACTTTGAATTTTCGTAGCGGCATCAGTAAGGCCATCTGATAAGCAGTCACTAAAAAGCTGGAATAATTCATAGCACGCTTTTCTTTTAAAGCCTTGTGCTAAGCTCTTAGCAATTCTATCAGACTTATTCTTTAGAATTCTTTGCTTGTTAATGTAATAAATGAAAGAGTGAGTTTCTGCAGAGCATTTTTCTGCTAAAACCCTGTCAAACTCTATTTCAATATCATCTTCACTTTGCTGAGAATCTGCGTCAACCGCTGAAAGAACGTAAATGTATCTATCTATACCATCTGTTCGCTGTACTAAGTTTTCGGCTAAAATAAGCCCTGCGTCAGCAGACTCTCCAACACGTAAGAAATTGCGATCCAGCAACCAAAGAATAGCCCCGTCAGTCATACCTGCTGCTCGAGCATCAAAAAGATTTGCTTCTGATGTAGATGAAAACATTCGGTATTCTTTAATTTGTCCACTACTTTTTAGCCCTTCAAGAAAAGCTACGATTCCATCACGTTCTTCTGTATATATGGTCCCGTTTTCTTCACAAGCCTCATAGCACCTCCAGAGGTCCTCATTTTCCAGGTGCTCGATAAGGGACTGTATAAGTGCCGAAGCATCAGAACCGAGTTCCATCATTTCATTAATCGCGTCAGCTTCTTCAGCTTGATCGCTGGATGAAAGAATAGTCTTAAATGGATCTAAAGATGTACACATTTCACTATAAACCGCAGCTTCCATCTCTTCTCTTTTGCGAGCAAAGAAGCAATCATCAACACTGATAATGTATTTTATATTATGCATCGAAAAAAGTGTGTTAATCATATTTTTCTACCCACCTCATTCACTGCGTTACTTGAGAGACATCAATTTCAAATTTAAATAGATTCCCGAATTGATTGCGCTCGTTAAGAAGGCGAATCCGCGAAGAACTATACTTCAAATTTCCAGCAGCGATATAGAGGCCTAAGCCGCGACCCTCCTTCTTTTTAGTTTCGAAAGGATCAAACAAGCGTGTTTCAAGATCCGGACTAATTCCAATGCCATTATCCCAAACAATAATAATGCCTCGTTCTTGTGTAGAGATATTGTACTGCTTATTCTCTATTAATCCCTGTTGTACAGAATAATCGAGCCAATATTCAGAATTGCTAAACAGATTGTCAAAAACCTGATTTAACATGCCTCTATTAAGCCGCAAATCAAAGTCTACAGCGATATCTACATTGAATTCGATATTCTTGGTGTTACAACGTTCGATGTAGAACGATCTATGTGTCTCAATAAACTCTTTAATGGTAAAAATTTGTTTCTCCGCACGCACGAATTTGAGCCCAGGATTAAAGTACGACATTTGCTTTCTGAGCGCATCTAACGAATACGTTACATAATTAATGTGGCGGACCAAGCTGTCCACTGTCTGTGACGATTTATTAGCCACAATTTGCTGGTTTTTAAGTCTGATATTTCTAATCGAAGAATCAAATTCATGGGTAAACATCTCAACAGAAAGGCCCAGACCTGCAAGCTCGAAAAGATCCTGGATACGTTCACTCATCTTCTCAAAATCCAAATTAATTGCATCAAGCTTTCTGCTGATGGCATCTCTTTCGCTTAGTAGGAGCTGATAATCGTTAGAAGCAGCTTGTATGTGTTTATATATTTCATCCATTTTGCTAACCGTTTCAGCAGGTACAAATGGCGCATCTGTAACCATCGTCTGAGCAGTTTTGTATTCTTCAAGTGCGACATCAATGTGTGTTGATTTTCCAACAACCATGGGGTCGACATCACGAAGTTCTTCTCTGATTTGTTCAATAGTTGGCTTATAATTCAATATATCAGAGCTCGGGTTGCCAGAAAAGGCAATCGAGTTAATGACATATTTCTTCATCAGATCGTTAAGCTTTTTTCTGTTACGGTTGATTCGCTTTACAGAACCATCTAATATGGATTTGAAAGCTCGGAAAAACTCGTCTTCAACAAAGCCTTCTCTATTTGTTGTTTCTTTTAAAACGGAATTAGCGATGCCAGTTAGATATACACAGCCAATAACGCTATCATTTCTTAAATCAAAGAAATACCCTGTTGTCTTTGAGGAAGATGACAGTCCCAGCCAGTCACCACCGTCACCATCACCAAATCCTTGAATAACAAATCCATCACGAACAACTTTAATTCCGTGGTAGCGTGAGACAAAATCTCGATACTCATCACGTTCGATAAGCCTGTTATAGCTTATGTTGTTGTATAAATAGTCGAGATACTCTCGATCCAATGAATATTCGTATATTTCACATTCAAAATCTCCGGGGTCATTAAAAAACGGTCGCTTAACATCATTTGAAGCTATACCGCTGGATGATACCGGAATTGCAATGTCGGGAAAAGAACAAACGTCTTCCGCAATCAAAGAAACGCCTTCTTTAAAGCAGGTACTAACATTTGGAAAATCCTTTTTATAGGTTTGCAAGAAATCTCTGATCGCACTCTCGCTAAGCGTAAATTCACCAGACATAACTCTGGATAATACATCACGGTTATAGAAAAAAGAGTTCTTAAATTCAGAAACGATGGAAGCGGTTCCCGAACTGTATTTAACTGTGTGTTTGGCACGCGCAGATGACAATAATTCATCAAAGACAGTATTTGCAGTATCAATAGGTTGGTTGTTGATTTGGGCGACAACATGAAAACTACTTTTTTTGCTTCTAAAAGGGGATACTATCTTATTTATGCTATTCGTGAGTAAGCTGATTTGCTCTGATTGTCCCCACATTTCAGGGTCGATAAGATCCTTGATAACAATTTTAGTATAAGATTTGTCTGAGGCAACATTTTGTTTCTCTATTGTTACCGGAATCTGGTCAATCGTTGTATTTTTTAAGAAGTCTCCCCACGGAATTATTACGCAGTACTCAATATTTGAATCAGCTGCTTTGGTGGTCATCTGCATATATCGACCAAGTTTTTGAACAGAGAGTCGTCCTAAGCCTTTATCTCCTAAGGGGTAACGATGATACTTAGGGGTAGTTTTCTGCTCTTTTTTCATTTTCTTTTTAGGAGAGTTCGAAAGTGTGAGCCATCCATTTACGATTGTGGCCAAGTCCATACCACAACCATTATCGGATAATTCAATGGATCCTTTGCATTCTCTACCATTAATTTCTTCGATATGGTCAGAACTAATAGCAAGAGAGCAAATTGTTGCATCTGCATCGTAAGCGTTTTTTATAAGCTCAGATAGTGCAGTTACCTCATCCGCTATAAGAGATTCGCCTAATTTATAAATCAGAGAAGCATGTACACGAAACGAGGCTGTTTTACTGTCAAAACCTTTTACAGATGACTCCAGATAATCAGAATCGCGATCAAATAGTGTAAGCTGGTCATTCATTTTCGGAATCACTCCTTTACGAAAATCAAGATATGCTCCCTTGTCATCGTACTCTGTAACCCTTTTACTTCCCCTTGGTAACCGTTTAGCTTAGGCATTCGCTTATTTAATATTTTTCGGGTAAAACTGGTCAGCAGCTGCATATGATAAGATTCGCATAACTCAATCATTATTTTGTTCATAAAAATTTCTTGCTTGGCAACCTTGCGATTTCCGAGCGTCCAAACGGAAATCGCATTATGCTTCATCTTTCTGGAAATTGCAGCAAGAAATCTATCGTAGTCACTATAGAATGCAATTATCTTATTGCTCTGTTGTGATGCAATATTATTAATTTCATCCAATTGAGCTTTCAATGTTTTCGATTTTTTAACAACTTTCTTTCGAGAAGAAGTCATGGTTCTATTTGAACTTTTTCCGCCAAGAGATTGATTGTCGATTTCATACAATGTTGTAAGTAATGCTCCATCTATGGAATCATCTATATCTTCGCAGTTAATCCAGCGAAGAGGCATTATTGAATATTGTCCATATGAAACTGTTGTATGATTATCGCCATATGGAGGTGAAGTAAACACCAAACTATACTTTTGCTTCGAATGATTTAAGTAAGCAATTGAATCCCCCAGAACTATTTTCACCTTTCTCTTGTATGTTAACCCATCTCGCTTTAAATGGCCACGAGCTTTAAGTTCCGAATAGAATTCGTTATATTTGCAAATGTTGTATTGCAAAGCGGTTTTGAACAAATCGATGGCATCCTTATCATAGGCATCAATCTCATTTTGCTCCTTGATATGTAACTTATATGTACAATCGCGTGAGTTCGATACAACCCTTACAATTTCGCAGAAGGTAGCCCAAAAGAATCTGCGATATTCAATTTCTTCCTCAGCAATAATACCGGAACGTATCCTACTTAAATCAGAAATTGCTTGATCGGTAAACCATTTATTTATTCCGTTGAATTGATGTAACGGAACATTATCATGAGCAGAAATCCGATCAATTAGTTGTGTTGTTTTTTCACTCAGTATTGTCGGATCAAGAATGGTTGTTTTTACTTTACACAAAAGGATGGCAAGGGGGTTTACATCTATACCTACAATATCTAATCCTCTAAGCATACCTTCAACCAAAATAGTTCCCGAACCAGCAAAGGGGTCCAGAAGGCAGGGGGTAGTGTCCTGGAGGTGCTCAAGGCAGACATCTAACATTTCGCGCTGCATTTTAGGTACCATCATAGCGGGATAAGTACAGAAACCGTGTACATAATCGCGCTCACTATTAGTATTGCCTCTATAATCCCAATGATCTTCGGATTCCAAAGTTAGGCTATTAAATTTTTCTTTTAGTGCTAATATACTCATATTCTTGCCTCACTTTATAGTGGTTTCATTGTCATCGGGGTTATCAACAAAAAGAAGATATGGAGCAATTTCGAGAGCATCTGCAATTTTCTCAATGTTATCAAGTGCAATACTACGTTTTCCACATTCAAGAGCGCTAATATATGTCCGATGAAGCCCCGCTTTGTTTGCAAATGCTTCTTGTGAAAGCCCTGAAGCATTTCTATATTTTCGTAAGTTATTTGAAAAAACTTGAAGCAAACGCATAGATAAACCACCTCAAATTAAATATACCCAATTTCAGACAATAAGTCAACATACAATAAGTATCAGAAGCGTATTTGTGTACTCCTCTTACGCTATGCTTAAAATCTGTGCTGCAATTGGCTAAGACAAGGCATTCAAATAAAAGATTATCAATGGTTTTGAGTCCAAGATGGGAAGCCCGAACTTTAAGCCTTATAGTTCCGAACCATCCGCACTATCAACGGCGTTAAAATAAGGACACTTCACACCATGCGAAATGTCCTTATCAGGTCTTGTATTCAGTTGTGTTTTCACTTAAAATTGAATGTGAAGTAGTGCGGTTCATGTGAACGCAGAGCGTTCCCCGGCTGCTAATGCTAATAACTGTGCTAAGAGCGCAGGTTTTTTGAGGTAATACGGGGTGTCCTTACGAGAAATTCCAGGATACTCGGATTGTTCAATTCCCTTGATTTTACGGTACTTTTTAGCATGACTTGACATTGTGATGCACCCTGGGATATTGAATTTTCCAAACTCCTAAGCGGAAGGCCGCTGGTTCGAATCCAGTCAGGGACGCCAGCACACTATCGCGGAAGATTTTTCACGAAATCTTCCGCGTTTTTTCTGATAAAAAAGAGGCTTCGTTGACGAAGTGCTAAAAAAACAGGGCTTTTATCTAATGAGGAAAAACACCCTGAAACGGTGATTCCGCTAAAAATGGCGCGTGTTTTCGTGTTCACCGGTGTATCTGGGTGTAAATCTGTGATAAATCACCCCCATCGCTGCAGAAATCTGAACTACGATACCTGGATCTGCTATGGCGGAAGAAAAGACTGGAGGGCAGATTTCTAAAGGCATTAGAAAATCAGGTGGCGAGATTTTGGATTTCTAACAGCAAGCGCTAGAATTAGAGAAAGCAGCAAATCGGTATTTATGGAGGGCTGATATGGAATGGTTTAATGTTTTTGGACTGATTTTTATGGTCCTCATTTTGATACCCAATATTATATTTGCGATTAAGTGCAAAGATGGCTTTGATAATAAGTGGAACAATAAATATGTTGAGGTCATGGAACAAGTTGGGAGATTTGGTTGTTTTGGATTTATGATAATCAATATTCCGGGAACTTGGTTCGGGTGGCGGTCTGACGAAGTATTTGCACTATATCTGATTGTAGATGCCATATTGGTATTGCTTTACTGTGCAATTTGGATTATTTGTTTTAAGAAGAGCAGCGTTTTCAGAGCATTAGCACTCTCTATTATTCCTTCAATTTTATTCCTATTTAGTGGGATTATGAGTAGGTCAGTGTTATTGATTATTGCATCCGTATTATTTGCACCAAGTCATATTATGATTTCATATAGAAATGCAAAATGAGGTTTGCAAATTCCAGTTTTCCTTTCTCCTGAACAACTAAATATAGATATCTTACATAGCCCCGTGGTGACGAAAATCACTGCGCGGCTTTTGTCGTCTCCGGACTTCCCCGGCGGCGGATCAAAACTATGGAGGATATCGTGAGGAGAAAAAAAGTGAGACGCAAAACCATTCTGATCGACGGGATCAGATACTACGATGACAAGCCGGATACCTGCCGCAAGTGCTTCTTCTGGAAGAACCGCAAGGTCGGCTGTGTCCTTGGAAGGCAGAACTGCTACTACCTGGCTGAGGCAGTAAAGACCGAGCAGGAAAGGAAATGTGAGGGTTGCTGTTATGCCAAAGGCCATCCCTGTGTCAGCACTGTCTGCTACAAGGAATTGGACGCATGGCTCAGAGCAATCCGGGCTAACCGCGCAAAGGAAGAAGGTGCGGCAAATGAGTAAGAAGGATGAGGTCTTCCGCAGATATGAGAAGCTGGCGAAGGCTGCAAAGAAAGAAAATTCCGGGAATGCATCGGACCATAAGCCCGGAAGCTGCGCTCACTGCCTCTACTATCGTCCGGATTTCAAGTATCGCCGGTGCCAGTTCACCAGATGTCCCTATGGCAAGGATAAAGATGTGTTTCGCAAGAAGCCTCTCAAGCGCGATAAATTCTCCTGAAAGCAGGTGGTGACTATGAGTGTTTCATTTTAATTCCATTCCTCTGCCAACAGAAAATCGCGGATATTGCGGTGCTTGATTCCGTTGCGGCTCATGTCGAACTCATCCAGAGAGACAACATATTTCGGGTAGTTATCGCGGATATTGTCATACGCACCGAACTCACGCTGAACGGTCTCATCGGATGCCAGCAGATAGACAACCTGAACATACAGTTTCTCTCCACTCTTGTCACATACAAAGTCGATCTCCTTGTCTCCGGTTCTGCCGACTGTAACTTTGTAGTCCCGGCGCAGCAGCTCCAGAAACACGATGTTCTCCAAAATGAGGTTGATGTCACGCATATTGCCGCCGAAAACAGCCTCCCGTATGCCGTGGTCGGCAATATAATACTTCTCATTGGATGCAAGGATCTGCTTTCCCTGCAAGTCCTCACGCTTGACCTGATAGAACAAATATGCGTCGCAGCAGTATTTGATGTAGTTCAGGATGGTCTCCGGTGCAACGGTTCGCTTCTCGTTTTTGAGGAACTTCGCCAGAGAAGTTGCGGAGAAGGTCGTACCCACATTCGCAATCACATAAGCGATGATGCGTTCCAGCAAGTCCACGTCACGGATCTTGTTCCGCTTCACAATGTCCTTGAGCTGGACAGAGTTGAACAGGTCATGAAGGTAGAGTTTGGAAGGAGCATCCTCGTAGCGGATGTTGGGAAGGTACGGCATACCGCCGGATAATAGATACTTCTGAAAGTATTTCTGGATCGGTTCATCCGGTGCGATGGGACGGTACAGTTCCAGAAATTCCGCGAAGGAGAATGGGTAAATAACGAACT
Source organism: Lachnospiraceae bacterium (assembly GCA_022774705.1). GTDB lineage: Bacteria > Bacillota > Clostridia > Lachnospirales > Lachnospiraceae > TWA4. The sequence continues at coordinate 14,191 of JALFLM010000096.1, forward strand.
CCACATAGCGTCCGCCGAGATAGGTGGAAAGCTCACCAGACAGAAGTTTTGCGTTTGAACCGGTGATATAGATGTCGCAGTCAAGGGATACACGGAGGGAATTGATACACTTCTCCCAGTCTTTTACCTCCTGAATCTCATCAAAAAACAGATAGACCTTGCCGTTGATCTCTGCGGCTCTCCTGGTAATCTCATCATGCAGTGCCTTTGCGGTTTGCAAATGTGCGTAGTTCAAATCCTCAAAGTTGATAGAGATGAACTGAGCAGGGCTGATACCGGACTCCACAAGTTCCTCTTTTATAAGCTCCAGCATGACCGATTTACCGCACCGGCGAATACCGGTCATGACCTTTATCAGCTCCGTTCCGATAAACGGACGGATGCGCTTCATATACATTTCACGTTTAATCATGATCATAAGCCTCCTTGCCTGTGGCTGAACATAGTGTAACACATTTACGGCTGAAATTCAATGACATATCTGATAATTTATAAGATATAACTGATAAAATCTATATTTCAACAAATTTCGACAGTTACGAACGCAGATTTTCAAAGGAGATTGCGTGACATTTTTTTGTGCACCCATTTCCATGATCAAAGTCAGGGACGTACTGCAAACAAGGTTCACCGCCAAGAAAATCACGAAAAAGCAAGTTCAGAAGCGCCGAATCTGCACGAAAAAGCAAGTTCAAGGCATCACTCGCAAAAAATCTGCAAATCCGTACAACATGGGCGGGCAACCCGTACAGCCGGTACCTAAAGAAATCCATCTGCATGGGCTAAACTTGTACATGTAAGGAGCCAAACAACTCCTCTACAGGAACCTTAAAATTACATACCATTCTTCAGGCACACCCCTGTGATGGGGCGCCACATCAGCGGATGAAGGCAACGATCTCCATTAGGAGGCGGGAGCGTGAACGGTCTGTAAGTATCAGATTGCTTCCGATATACAGCATTGATCCATCACAGCACAATGATACTTCTGTACGCAGCTCGGTGAGAACCACGGAGGGGTTAGACTCCCATGGATCTGGTAGCAGCCAGACGCCTGAATGTATTCCCGGCAGGTCAGAGTACCTGCCAGTTCCCAGGGGTGTCGAGGACAAATGTGGGGATAACATATTTTGCAACTTTGCAGAGCCATGCGGCGATGCAAAACCAGGTGCTCGCACATGGGTTTTGTCAGCGATATATGGCGAGCATCGCGGAAATATCCAGGGCAGCGTTCGACCGGTCATCAATATCCAGAACAACAGCGGCAATTTCTTCGGACCGACGCTGATAGTCGTGCCGCTTACCACGAAGCTGAAAAAGCTGGAACAGCCTACACACTGCGTTCTCAAAAAGCAGCGCGGTCTGAATGAAACCTCCATGAGTGAGGCGGAACAGATCGTCACCATCAATTTCTTTTTTGATACATATACAGGTTACTTCATACAAGCACTGCCTATTGCTTTGGTTGTGGGCACGATATATGGATTTATCAAGTTTAGAGCAGATAGGGAAACTCCTATCTGCAAAAAACTGTTTTCCTGTGTATTTGTCTGTTATATCACAGGACTTGTGTGCTTGGTTGTTGGTCTGGATTTGATGGGCATAATTTGGTATAAATTACTCTATCACATGGACCCCGGCAGAACAATAGGTTGGTTTGGCGGATGTTTTGACCTTGTCCCAGATTTCTTCAACAATATCAGTGGTGAAACAATCGGAAACTTTTCGATGTTTTTACCCTTTGGTATTCTGTACCCACTATCGCAGAAAGAACCTACATGGAAGAAATGTGTTATCAGAGGATTGATTGCTGTTGTCGTCATTGAGGTTCTGCAACCTATTTTCGGCAGAGCATTTGACATGAACGATATTATCTTGAACTCATTGGGAATTGTGGTTTCCACAACAATCCTCATGAGTGCGAAAAAAACAATTAAGAGATAGACAAATAAGAATTTTCAGGTTAAATTACTATATCTGAATTATGTTAAGGAGTGGGAGGCAAAATGAAGACAGTAATTATTTATGCATATGTGCATCATGAAAATACAAAGAAACTGGTGGAGAGAATTGCAGAAAAATGTGGCGCCACACTAATCGATGCCATGAAGCAACGGGAGGCGGATCTTTCGGAATATGATAGGATTGGTTTTGCCTCTGGCATATATCTTTCAAAATTTCATCAGACAATTTTGAAGTTTGCTGCTGAAAATCTTCCGGAAGATAAAGAGGTATTTTTAATCAGTACTTACGGTGGAAGTGCACATTATAATTCTATTGAAAACATTTTGAAGGAAAAACATGCCAAAGTAATTGGAAAATTTGGATGTAAGGGATATGACACCTTCGGACCTTTTAAGTTGGTTGGCGGTATTGCGAAAGGGCGTCCGAATGAAAAAGACCTGGAGGCTGCAGTCAATTTTATGACTGAATTACAGTCATAAGAAAATGATAGAGAAACAGAGAGCGGAGTATAAGAAGGAGAAGATCTGAATTCGGTGAAGGGAAGAATGAAGTATAATATAAATACACCAGTTTACAACTTTTATAAATAACTGCCCTTTTGCTGAATAAGCCGTTTCAGGGCTTTTACAACGGTATTTGATTTTATACTGTTTTCGATGTTTTGCACGAAAGCAGCCAAAAATACTTCTGTCCGGATCTGCTCA
>JALFLM010000104.1 GCA_022774705.1 Lachnospiraceae bacterium
CAATTATACCATACCGGAAACATATGCTCAAACAGTTTGTTATTTAAAGCGAATTATACTACTCCAGCTCAAATGTTCCTGTATACAGCTGATAATACTGCCCTTTCTGAGCGATCAGTTCCTCATGATTGCCCCGTTCGATGATATGTCCGTGGTCAAGTACGATGATGACATCGGAGTTTTTGACAGTTGACAGGCGATGGGCGATAACAAATACAGTCCGTCCTTCCATAAGGGCATCCATGCCCCGCTGTACGATGGCTTCTGTCCTCGTATCGATGGAGGAGGTTGCTTCGTCCAGTATCATAACAGGCGGATCGGCCACCGCTGCCCGGGCGATGGAAAGGAGCTGCCGCTGTCCCTGGGACAGGTTGGCTCCGTTGCCGGTGAGAAGCGTGTCGTAGCCGCCGGGCAGACGGGTGATGAAATCATGGGCTCCTGCCAGCTTTGCCGCTTCAATACAATCCTCATCGGATGCGTCCAGCCTGCCGTAACGGATATTTTCCATAACCGTTCCTGTGAACAGGTTTGTATCCTGAAGAACCACACCCAGAGAGCGGCGCAGATCATTTTTGCTGATTTTATTGATATTGATGCCGTCGTAGCGGATCTTGCCGTCGGCGATATCGTAAAAACGGTTCAGCAGATTGGTGATGGTTGTCTTGCCTGCACCGGTTGCCCCTACAAAGGCCACCTTCTGGCCGGGCTTTGCATAAAGGGAAATATTATGCAGCACCGTTTTATTTTCCTCATAGCCGAAATCCACGTCAAACAGACGTACATCCCCGGTCTGCCTTGTATAGGTAACCGTTCCGTCAGCCTGATGGGGATGTTTCCATGCCCACAGGCCGGTCTGCTCAGCACATTCCACCAGCCGGCCGTCCTGCTCCCGTACATTAACCAGCGTTACGTAGCCCTCGTCAGTCTCCGGTTCCTGATCCAGCAGATCAAAGATGCGCCCTGCGCCGGCAAGACCCATAACTACGGCATTGATCTGGTGGGAAACCTGACCGATATTGCCCACAAACTGTTTCGTCATGTTCAGAAACGGCACTGTTATACTGATGCTTACCGCCATGCCGGACAGACTCACATTGGGCACTTTGAGAACAAGCAGCGCGCCGCCGGCGATGGCTGTGAAAACGTACAGAATATTGCCGATGTTGTTCAGAATGGGACCAAGGATATTGGCATAACGGTTGGCTTTTTCCGACTCTTCAAAAAGGAGATCGTTGATCCGGTCAAAATCCGCCTCGCTCTCTTCTTCATGGCAGAACACCTTTATCACCTTCTGGCCGTTCATCATTTCCTCAATGTAGCCTTCTACCCGGCCCAGGGCCTCCTGCTGCCGGAAGAAATACCGGGCGGAGCCGCCGCCCACTTTTTTCGTGATAAAATACATGAACACAACGCCAACCAGAACCACCAGTGTCAGCCACAGGCAGTAGTAGATCATGATGCAGAAAATAGTAAGCACCGTAATCGCCGAGATCATCAGTTGGGGAAAGCTCTGGGAAATCATCTGGCGCAGCGTATCGATATCATTGGTATAATGGCTCATGATATCGCCGTGGTTGTTGGTATCAAAATATTTGATAGGAAGCCGCTGCATTTTATCAAACATCTTCTCCCGCATTTTTTTCAGGGTTCCCTGGGTAATAATTGCCATCAGCTGATTGTAGGCAATGCCCGCCAGCAGCGACAGCACATAAAAGGTGGCCAGAATGGCAGTAAATTTCAGGATCTGCGGTCCCACCTGATCCCAGGAACCATCCTTCCAGTTCTGCTCCACCAGTGCAATGATATTCTGCATGAAAATGGACGGAATGGAGCTGACTACTGCGTTGAATATGATGCAGACGATGGTGATCGGAAGCATCACAGGATAAAATTCCCGGATCGTCCTGAACAGACGGGGGATAACAGCCATACTTCCTTTTCCTGAACCTGCTTTTACACTGCCCTGTTTCATGCTTCTTCACCCCCTTTATTCTGGGAAAGGTAGATTTCCCGGTAAATTTCATTATTTTCCATCAGTTCCCGGTGGTTTCCGATACCGTTAACGGTACCGCCTTCCATGACGATGATGCGGTCGGCATCCTCCACGGAAGCAATTCGCTGGGCGATGATAATCTTTGTGGTCTCCGGTATATACCGGCTCATGGCGCTGCGGATCCGGGCGTCCGTCCGGGTATCCACCGCACTGGTAGAATCATCGAGAATCAGTATCTTCGGCTTTTTCAGAAGGGCTCTGGCAATGCAGAGACGCTGCTTCTGGCCGCCGGAGACATTGGCCCCGCCCTGCTCGATCCAGGTATCATATCCATCGGGGAACTGCTCAATAAATTCATCGGCACAGGCCAGCCTGCAGGCCTGTATCAGTTCTTCGTCGGAAGCCTCCTTATTGCCCCACCGCAGGTTGTCCTTAATCGTTCCGGAGAACAGGATATTCTTCTGAAGAACCACAGCGACCTGATTCCGCAGTGTTTCCAGATCATAGCGGCGCACGTCCTCGCCGCCCACCTTTACGGTACCCTCAGTGGCATCATACAATCTGGAAATCAGCTGTATCAGCGACGATTTGGAGGACCCGGTTCCGCCGATGATACCGATGGTCTCACCGGAACGGATATTCAGATTGATATCAGACAAAGCCATCCGCTCCGCCTTTTTCGAATATTTGAAGCTTACGTGTTCAAAGGAAATGGAACCATCCGCCACTTCATAAAGAGGATTCTCCGGATCTGTCAGCGCACTCTTTTCCGTCAGCACCTCCACGATACGTTTGCCCGATTCCATGGCCATGCTGACCATAACCAGGATCATGGACAGCATCATCAGGCTGTTCAGCATCATAAAGCTGTAGGTCAGCAGCGCCGAAAACTGGCCCACATCCAGTTCAAGGCCCCGGCTTGTGATAATCGTATAAGAACCGAAGGAAAGCACGAAAACCATAACCGCATAGATACAGAACTGCATCATGGGACTGTTCCAGGCCAGAATACGCTCCGCTCTTGTAAAATCCCGGCACACATCTTCTGCAGCCGTATCAAATTTCTTCTGTTCATAATCCTCACGAACAAAGGACTTCACTACACGCATTCCTTTGATATTCTCCTGGATGGAAGCGTTCAGATTGTCGTACTTTTTAAATACATTCTGAAACAGCGGCATGGTGGTGCGGATAACCAGCCCCAGACCGCAGGCCAGAAGGGGCAGCACAAACAGGAAGATCACCGCCATCTTCCCGCCCATGATAAAGGCCATAACAAAAGCAAAGATCAGCATCAGCGGTGCACGGATCGCCGTCCTGATGATCATCATGTACGCATTCTGCACATTGGTAACATCTGTTGTCATACGGGTCACCAGAGACGATGCAAGAAATTTATCGATATTCTCGAAGGAATACCCCTGGACCGCATAAAACATATCTTTTCTCAGGTTGCGCCCCAGTCCGCAGGAAGCAGTGGCACAGGTGGAGCCCGCCAGACCGCCGAAGGTCAGCGAAAGGAAAGCCATCACCACCAGAATCAGTCCGTACCGCCCAATCTCCTGCATGTTGCAGCCGCTCTTGATTTCATTGACCAGCATGGCAATGATAAACGGAATGATACATTCCATCACCACCTCGAAAGACACCAGAACCATGGTAGCAATCGAAGGCTTTTTGTACTCGCGAATACTTTTTGCAAGTTCTTTTAACATCTTGTTGATTCATCCTTTCTGTACCGCAGATCAGGATTCTCATAAAAAAGCAGTGCCCATCCATTTGCAATGGATAGACACCACTTCCATATAAAGCATTATTCTGCATGAAGCTTTATTCTGCCATTCTGTCACGGTACTTTTCATCTTTCCCCACCGGGAAAAGGGCCGGACAGCCTGTAATCAGCCGCCCGGTACGATTGTTTTAATTCTAACATTTTTTGAAAAAACCGTCAAGAATCGCTGAAAGCTTCTGATGATTATTCACAAAATCTACACAAAGCGCCATCCACGCCGCGGGTATCGGCAAATTTTACCGGTAAACTTCCGCCAGGATATCATCGGATCTCGCCGTGCATCTCCTGCAGGGATCTCACCGGCTCGCCTCCGTGTTTTCTTGCGGAGAGAATTCCGCTGATGGTTGCCTTTGCCGCCGCCATGGTGGTCATATAGGGAATCTTCTTCTTGATGGCCGCTTTTCTCAGATAGCTGTCATCATCGTTGGCATCAGGACCGATGGGGGTGTTGATGATCAGGTCGATATCCCCGTTGGTGATCAGGTCAAGAATGTTGGGACGGCCTTCCCTGAGTTTTTTCACCTTTTCCGCTTTGATTCCATGCTCTGTCAGGTACTGATACGTTCCCTTTGATGCCAGAATCCGGAAACCGGCTTCTTCAAATCCCTTTGCAACATCCAGTGCTTCTTCCTTCTCCCTGTCGCTGATGGTAATCAGCACGGTACCTTCAAGGGGCAGTCCGGACTGGGTTGCTTCCTGCGCCTTGTAAAACGCCTCTCCCCAGTAACGGGAAAGTCCCAGCACTTCGCCGGTGGAACGCATCTCCGGTCCCAGGATGGGGTCCACTTCCTGGAACATATTGAAAGGAAATACCGCTTCTTTTACGCCATAGTAAGGAATCTGCTTCTCCTCCAGCGCCGGTATGGGGGACGATTTTCCCGTCAGTTCCGCAGTAACCACCTCGATTGCCAGCGGTACCATGCGGATGTTGCAGACCTTGGAAACCAGCGGAACAGTTCTTGACGCTCTGGGGTTGGCCTCCAGCACGTAAACCCTGTCATTCTCAATGGCATACTGCATATTCATCAGGCCCATAACGTGCATCTCTTCCGCGATTTTCCTCGTGTACTCCTTGATGATATTCACATTCTTTTCAGAAATGTGTCTGGAAGGAATGATGCAGGCGGAATCTCCCGAATGAACGCCGGCCAGCTCGATATGCTCCATCACCGCCGGTACAAATGCATGGGTTCCGTCGCTGATGGCATCCGCTTCACACTCCATGGCATGATTCAGGAAACGGTCGATGAGGATGGGACGGTCCGGTGTGACGCCAACTGCCGCATTCATATATTCCACCATGGTTTCCGGATCGTAAACCACTTCCATGCCGCGTCCGCCCAGTACATAGGAAGGACGTACCATGACAGGATATCCGATCTTCTCCGCAATCTGAAGGGCCTCCTCCACATTGACCGCCATACCTGACTCGGGCATGGGAATCTCCAGCTTCTCCATCATGGCGCGGAACAGATCACGGTCCTCAGCCAGATCGATAACGGAAGGAGCTGTTCCCAGAATCTTCACTCCGTTTCGTTCCAGATCCGCAGCCAGATTCAGAGGAGTCTGACCGCCGAACTGAGCAATTACGCCCACCGGTTTTTCCTTCTTGTAAATGCTCAGCACATCCTCCAGAGTCAGCGGCTCAAAATACAGCTTATCGGATGTATCATAGTCTGTGGACACCGTTTCCGGATTGCAGTTGACAATGATGGTCTCGAAGCCCAGCTTCTTCAGCGCCAGTGAAGCATGAACACAGCAGTAATCAAACTCGATACCCTGACCGATCCGGTTGGGACCTCCGCCAAGGATCATCACCTTGGGTCTGTCATTGCTGACCGGATTCTTATCCTCCGCATTATATGTGGAGTAATAATAAGCACTGTCCTCAGTACCGCTCACATGAACGCCTTCCCAGGCTTCCTCCACACCCAGAGAAATCCGGCGGTTACGTACATCATCCTCGGAAACCTCCAGAATCTGGCTCAGATATTTATCAGAAAATCCGTCTTTTTTCGCCGTAATCAGTGCTTCATCGGAAGGCAGCTGTCCCCTGCAGGCCATCAGCGCCTCTTCCTCTTCCACCAGTTCCTTCATCTGTTCGATGAAATAATGCTTCACTTTGGTAATCTCAAAGATTTCATCCGCAGTGGCTCCCTTACGCAGCGCCTCATACATAATGAAATAACGTTCACTGGAAGGCGTAATCAGCATATGAAGCAGCTCATCCTTTGATTTCTGATCAAAATCCTTCGCATGACCCAGACCGTAGCGGCCTGTCTCCAGACTGCGGATTGCTTTCTGGAATGCTTCCTTGAATGTCTTGCCGATGCTCATAACCTCGCCCACAGCACGCATCTGGGTTCCCAGCTTATCTTCAACACCTTTGAACTTTTCAAAAGCCCAGCGGGCAAATTTGATCACCACATAATCTCCGTCGGGAACATATTTATCCAGTGTACCGTATTTACCGCAGGGAATATCCTTCAGTGTCAGACCGGAAGCCAGCATGGCGGAAACAAGGGCAATGGGGAAGCCTGTCGCCTTGGAAGCCAGCGCCGATGAACGGGACGTTCTGGGATTGATCTCGATGATGATATCCCGATCCGTAACAGGATCATGAGCCCACTGCACATTGGTACCGCCGATCACCTGAATAGATTCCACAATCTTATAGGACTTTTCCTGAAGGCGCTTCTGTACCTCCGGTGAAATCGTCAGCATGGGAGCAGAGCAGAATGAGTCGCCGGTATGAATACCCAGCGGATCGATATTCTCAATAAAGCAGACTGTAATCATATTGTTGTCCGCATCACGCACAACCTCCAGCTCCAGCTCTTCCCAGCCAAGGATCGACTCCTCCACCAGAACCTGTCCCACCAGACTGGCCTGCAGCCCGCGGGCACAGACAACCTTCAGCTCCTCACGGTTGTATACCAGACCGCCGCCGGCACCGCCCATGGTATAGGCAGGACGCAGAACCACAGGATAATGAAGCTTATCGGCAATAGCCAGTGCTTCATCCACCGTATAGGCCACCTCACTCCTTGCCATCTCAATACCAAGACTCTCCATGGTATGTTTGAACTCGATCCGGTCCTCGCCGCGTTCGATGGCATCCACCTGTACGCCGATAACCTGTACATGGTACTTATCAAGTATCCCCTTCTGGGCCAGCTCCGAACACAAATTCAGCCCCGACTGTCCACCCAGATTGGGAAGCACCGCATCGGGACGCTCTTTCGCGATAATCTGCTCCATACGCTCAATATTCAAAGGTTCGATATAAGTCACATCAGCAATCTCCGGATCCGTCATAATCGTAGCCGGATTGGAATTCACCAATACGATCTCATAGCCCAGCTTCCTCAGCGCCTTACACGCCTGAGTACCGGAATAATCAAACTCACATGCCTGTCCGATGATAATCGGACCGGAACCAATAATCAATACCTTATGGATATCTTTTCTCTGGCTCATTAAAAATCCTCCTGTATTCACAATCATTTGCGTATCAGTCAGATTATAACGTAAAAGACACAGAACTGGCAATAGGGTGAGGAGAAATTCTGTTCCGATTTTTACAGATTTTGATTACGGTCCGGGGTTCGCGGACAGAGACACGTATAAGGCATCATGGATGGCAGGGCCTGTCCGGAGACGCGCTCCCGCTCTGTGACAAACGCAGCGGTACTAAGCTTTTTCGGCGCTGTCGCTTGAAAAAGCAAGTGCCGGCGTTTGTCAACGGTCTCCTTGACAGGTCCTGCCATCCATGATGCCGCCGCAGGTTGTCTCTCTATCTGCAATGAAACCGGCGAACCGTATATGGGGAGAGCACGCATTAGAATTGTTGGGCGGATGCCCTCATATGGTCGAAGTCCTAAACTGTTACCTTAGTTCTTCTTCCAGTATTCCCAGGTTGATGTCGGAGTGTTCGATTTCACGGGCGTATTTCCAGGTCATTTCGATGATGTCTTCCATGGTCAGCTGTCCGCCTTTTTTTATGAAGCGGTACATGATCAGTTCCTGAATCCAGCGGACTGAGTATACGGTGAATCGTATTTTTACGGCGATTTCTTCGTCGTAGACGGCGCCGCAGAAATACGTGTAGATGAATTCCGTCATCAGCCGTTCACCGATCTGCTGGCGGAGGGTGTGGTTTTTACTGCTGCTTTCACAAAAATCCTCGAATGTGCGGCAGATATTTTCATACTGCTTTTCCCCCGGGGCATAGAGTGTGCGCCACATGTCATCAAGCATCAGCCCCCATTCCGGACGGAGATGTTCCATTTTGTGAAATATGGGGAATTGACGGCAGCAGGTTTCGTAACGCCGGGCCAGCTTCCCGTCACACCTTTCTCCGTCCTGCATTACTCCGTTTTCGTTCTCTTTCCGGTACCGGTCGATCACATCGTCCATGTCGAAGCTGCGGTCTTCATCCATGCAGTCCTGCATTTCTTCCGCCAGCTGCAGAACCTGTGCCATACGGTTTTCAATATCAGGGTCCCGGTTCCCGAGAATCTGAAACATTACCTCTCTTGCGTCCTCCAGACGGGTGAATAACAGATAATCCATCTCATCTTCTTCAAAGGAATCTTCTTCCTCATCGGTTTCCCACTGTATGAACCGCTCCGGTTCCGTGCAGGTCAGCAGCATGCGGGCTGCTTCGGGGCAGGACAGCGACAGGGACAGCTCCCGGAGTCCGTCAAATTCCTCCACATGACGCGGATACCTGCGGCAGGTATCACAAAGAGCATCCTCCCCCAGTTCCTGATGCAGATCGCAGAGATTTTCCTCATTCAGAAAAACACAGCGGCCCCCATCCTGATAAAATGCACCTTCCTGCCAGTCAATGGAATTGGCAAGGCGGCTGCCGAAAAGACCTTTCACGCGCTCATACCGGTCGAGGCTGTCATCATCAATATAAATCTGCCATCCGGCGCAGCACGTATCGGGGCAATCTCCCGCCAGGCACCGGAAATCATCATAATACAACGGTTTGCAATATCTCATAGCTGTAATCTCCCTTCATTACCAGCCAAGTATAACGCATATCCGCAGCAAATACCAGTATGCCCCGCCCCGCACCAATTACCAGCCTGTTTCTGAACAGCAGCCTCACATTCATGTTTGCAAAGTTCAATGGTCCATGTTACTATGATGAAAGCGTCAAATGAATTTGATGCTATGATACTAACGGATTTCTTCGCGTTTCACGCTCTCGAAATCCTGATAATATACAAAAAGCAGCCGTATTCATACGGATCTGCTGTCAAAATTTATCAAACAGGGGGAACCTGATTATGGAACTGAATGAAGCGCTGCAGCAGCTGGAGATGCTGCAGAAAAAAATGTACGCCTACAATGCGGCCCAGTCCTCTCTTTATCTGGACAGCGTGACCACTGCTCCAAAAAACACCGCTGAAGGACGCGGTGTGGCAATGGGTATACTGGCCGGCGAATCCCAGAAGCTGATCACCGATCCCGAAGTCGGCCGTCTTCTGGAGTTTCTCACCTCACACAGCGATGAACTGAGCTTTCCTCAGAAGCGTCAGGTGGAAGAACTGACCCGGGATTACAAGCAGATGACGCGGATTCCTGCCGATGAGTACATGGAATATGCCATGCTCACCAACGAAGCCAGCGACGTATGGCACAAAGCAAAAGAAACCGATGATTTTGAACTTTTCCGTCCCGTACTGGAAAAACTGGTGGCATTCAATATAAAATTCGCAGGGTATTACGACAGCACCAAAAAGCCCTATGATGCCCTGTTAAATGAATTCGAACGCGGCACCGACATGGAATATCTGGACAGATTTTTCGGCACGATCCGTGAAAAACTGGTGCCTCTCATCCATGCAATCGGTCAGGCACCGCAGATTGACGACAGCTTTCTGCACAGACATTACCCGGTGGAAGCCCAGAAAAAGTTCTCCGATTACCTGATGGAAGTACTGGGACTTGACCGCAATCACTGTGCCATCGGTGAAACCGAACATCCTTTCACACTGGAATTCAACAACAGAGATGTGCGCATCACCACCAACTATGACGAATACAACGTAACCAGCTCCATGTATTCGGTCATCCATGAGGGCGGCCACGCAAAATACGAGCTGGGAATCCGCGATGACCTGCAGTACACCCGTCTGGCAGGAGGCGTATCCATGGGCGTCCATGAAAGCCAGTCCCGTTTTTATGAGAATCTGATTGGACGTTCCCGCCCGTTCATCGAAGCCATTTTCCCGAAGATGCAGGAATACTTTCCGGAACAGCTGCATGATATCACGGCAGAGCAGATGTACCGTGCAGTCAACCGGGTTCAGCCCTCCCTCATCCGTACCGAAGCGGACGAACTGACCTACTGCCTCCACGTCATGATCCGCTACGAAATCGAAAAGCAGCTCATCGGCGGTACTCTGGCAGTTAAGGACATCCCCGCAGTCTGGAACCGGCTGTATGAAGAATATCTGGGCGTAAAGGTTCCCGGTGACAGAGAAGGCTGCCTGCAGGACAGCCACTGGTCAGGCGGTTCCTTCGGCTACTTCCCCTCCTACGCCCTGGG
>JALFLM010000180.1 GCA_022774705.1 Lachnospiraceae bacterium
TAAAGCCCAGAACACATACCAGGCCAAGGATCTGTGTAAGGAAGCTCTGGAACAGATTCTTCCCTATCTGAACATTTATCCCGATGGGGATGATGAAAATGTTTCCAGTGAAAACGGTGATTTTACAGGGCCTGAAGATGATGAGCTTTACAACGAAGAAGAAGACAATACGCCCATTATCGAGAATCCCAATGACAGCGCAGCAACGAAGAAGATCAGAGAAGCTGCCAGAAAGGCTCAGGAACAGGCACCTGACAATACCTCAGGCAACTGATTTGTAATGATACGGCCTGTTCTGCGCATAAAATAGGAAGAAGACGCAGTGCAGGTGATGCAATGAAAGGTGAAGCTTCCGTCTTTCCCGTCAGACTGAGGATTCTGATTCTGGCGGGAGCCGGTTTTCTTCTGCTGGCGGGGGTGACCGGCCGCATGATCTGGCTCATGGTCTGGCAGAGTGCTTATTATGAAGAAGAAGCAGCTGATGTGCAGCAGCGGGAGCGGGCAATCAAAGCAGCACGGGGTGAGATTTATGACCGGAACGGTACACTGCTGGCAGGTAATCGTACAGTTTGTACGGTTTCAGTTGTTCATAACCAGATAACGAATCCGGAACAGGTGATCAGCAGCCTGTCAGACATACTGGAACTTGACCGGGACACTGTCCGGAAAAAAGTGGAAAAATACAGTTCCCGCGAGATTGTCGCCACAAATGTGGATAAGGAAAAGGGAGATGAAATCCGTGCGCTTCATATGGCGGGCGTAAAAGTGGATGAAGATTACAAACGCTATTATCCTCTGGGCTCTCTTGCCAGCAAGGTCCTGGGCTTTACCGGCGGCGACAATCAGGGGATTCTGGGGCTGGAGGTGCAGTACGACAGGCTTCTTCAGGGAACAGGCGGAGTGATCCTGACCCCCACCGATGCGGCCGGTACGGAGCTTGTGCAGGAAGCGGAAAAGCGTATCGACCCGGTTGCCGGCAGCAATCTCTACCTGACGCTGGATGCCGATCTGCAGTCCTTTGCCCAGCAGACAGCGGAGAGTCTGTATGAGGAAAAATCGGCTCTTCATGTGAGTATTATTGTGATGAATCCGAAAGACGGAGAGATTTATGCCATGGCAGATGTGCCCGAGTATGATCTGAATGATCCGTTTACGCTGTACCATGAGGACGGCTCCCCATATTCTGACGGGGAACTGTCGTCCATGACGGAAAAGGAGCGCTCCGATCTGCGCAACGGCATGTGGCGCAATTTCTGCATTAATGATACCTATGAGCCGGGTTCTACCTTCAAAATCATTACCATGGCAGCAGGACTTTCGGAAGGAGTGGTGACTCCGGAGTCCGCATTTTTCTGTCCCGGCTACAAAATCGTGGAGGACCGCCGGATCCGCTGCCATAAAAGAGGCGGCCACGGCAGTGAAACCTTTGTACAGGGAGCCATGAATTCCTGCAATCCTGTCTTTATGGAGGTGGGGCTGCGCATAGGTCCGTCTGTTTTTATGAAATACATTGAGCAGTTCCGGATTCTGGAAAAAACCGGTGTTGATCTGCCGGGAGAAGCATCTACCATCATGCACAGCCTGGAGAATATCGGAGAGGTGGAGCTGGCGACCATGTCTTTCGGGCAGTCCTTTCAGCTGACGCCGCTGAGACATCTGACGACGATCTGCTCACTGATCAACGGTGGAAACACCATTATCCCGCATTTTGCCGCATACAGTGAAGATGCGGCGGGCGAGAAGGTAACCTGTTTTACCTGGGAATCGGACGGACAGGTACTGAAGCCGGATGTCAGCGAAACGGTCAGGACGATACTGGAAGCCGTTGTGGCAGAAGGAAGCGGCAACAAGGCTTATATTGAAGGATACCGGATCGGCGGAAAGACAGCAACCTCCGAAAAGCTGCCCCGGGGCAACGGAAAATATATCTCCTCCTTTGTGGGATTTGTACCGGCGGATGATCCGCAGGCGGCGGTGCTGGTACTGGTTAATGAGCCTCGGGGAGTTTATTACGGGGGGACGGTATGTGCCCCGGCTGCTGCAGAAATCCTGGGAAATATCCTGCCCTTTCTGGAAGAACGCTATTGACAGCAGGCTGTCACGGCGATATTATTACGGAGTATGCAGTAAAATGCGGTAACTTTATCTACAAAGGGCAGCAGTTTTTCCGTGAGAGCATTCCGCAGATTCCGGATGGCCCAACGATAAATATGTCTTCGGACATCTGCAGACATCAGAAAGGAGAGTTTCCGGTGTCTGCAGATGTCCGGGTACTGCAAAATACATAGCAGAGGTGAAACGTATGAATACCCATTATCTCAGTGCCGTGATACCGGCGCTTG
This sequence comes from Lachnospiraceae bacterium, assembly GCA_022774705.1. Classification (GTDB taxonomy): domain Bacteria; phylum Bacillota; class Clostridia; order Lachnospirales; family Lachnospiraceae; genus TWA4. The sequence goes on from JALFLM010000180.1 coordinate 2,343, forward strand.
TATCATTTGCAATCAGTGCGATTGCATGTAAATGTCTGATTCCGATCCTTTATAAACTGAAGTTCGGACAGTATATCAGAGAAGACGGCCCTCAGAGCCATCTGAAGAAGCAGGGAACACCCACCATGGGCGGTATTGCCTTTGTGCTGGGCATTATTATTACCTGCCTTTTCTTCGTAAAAGATTATTCAAGGATCGTTCCGATTCTGTTTGTTACGGTGGGCTTCGGCCTGGTCGGATTTCTGGATGATTTTATCAAAATTGTCATGAAGCACAATGAAGGACTGAAGCCGGCGCAGAAGCTGCTTCTTCAGCTTCTTGTTGCGGCAGTATTCTGCTACTATCTGATGAGCCGTGAGGTTCCCGGAACATATATGCTGATCCCCTTTACTTCCTTCAGGCTGGAACTGGGGTGGCTGTTTATACCGGCTTATTTTATCATTGTCCTGGGCACGGATAACGGTGTAAACCTGACAGACGGTCTGGACGGTCTGTGCAGCAGCGTTACCCTTCTGGTGGCTGTATTTTTCACGGTTGTTTCCCTGATGGCCGGGGCAGGGATTGAACCGGTCTGTGCGGCAGTGGCAGGCGGTCTGGCAGGATTTTTGCTGTTCAACTGTTATCCTGCAAAAGTATTTATGGGGGATACCGGCTCTCTGGCGCTGGGAGGCTTTGTGGCTTCTGCGGCCTTTATGATGAATATGCCCGTTTATATCATACTGTTCGGATTTATCTATCTGATGGAGACAGTATCTGTTATCCTGCAGGTGGCCTATTTCAAAAAGACAGGCGGGAAGCGTCTGTTTAAGATGGCGCCCATCCATCATCATTTTGAGGCGCTGGGCTGGTCGGAAACGAGAGTTGTTACCGTTTTCAGTATGATTACAGTTGTTATGTGCCTGATCTCTTTCCTTGCTCTGTAATGGAACGGGTCATGGGATGATCAGAGGGTGTGCAATTTTTCTGAAGGAGTCAAAAGAACATGGATTTTAAGAAAAAAGTATTGGTTGCCGGTGCCGGTATCAGCGGAATCGGGGCAGCACAGCTGCTGCTGAAGCTGGGTGCACGGGTGGTACTGTATGACAGCAATGAAAATCTTGATCAGGAGGCGGTCCGCAGCAGATTTGCTCCGGAAGCTGCCATTGAGATATGGAAGGGAGAACTGACTGTGGATACGGCTTCCGAAACGGAACTGTGCGTCATCAGCCCCGGCATTCCTCTCGATGTGCCTTTTGTGGCTGTTCTGAAAGAAGCGGGAATCCCCATCTGGAGCGAGATCGAGCTGGCTTTCCGGGCCGGCAGGGGCAGACTGGCTGCCATAACCGGTACCAACGGCAAGACAACGACCACCGCTCTTGTGGGAGAAATCTTTGCCAATGCAGCAGAAAGCGCATTTACCGTGGGCAATATCGGAATTCCCTATACCCAGGAGGCTCTCAATATGCGGGAGGATTCCCTGACGGTTGTGGAATGCTCCAGTTTCCAGCTGGAGACCATCGTTGATTTCAAGCCGGATGTCAGCGCTATCCTGAATATTACCGAGGATCACCTGAACCGGCATAAAACCATGGAATGCTATGCGCAGATCAAGGAAAATATTGCCATGAATCAGGACCGGAACGGAACCTGCGTGCTGAACTATGAGGACGACAGACTGCGTGAGTTCGGCAAAGAGCTGAAGATTCCCGTGATCTTTTTCAGCAGTGTCAGAAAGCTGGATCAGGGTATCTTCCTTGATGACGGCATGATCGTGCTGAAGCAGGGAGATCAGGTGATTCCGTTTGTACGCACCGATGAACTTAACATTATCGGTCAGCATAATTATGAAAATGCCATGGCAGCGGCTGCCATTGCCTGGGCCATGGGCATCGATGCGGAGATTATCCGCCGGACACTGAAAGAATTCAAGGCTGTAGAGCACAGGATCGAATATGTGACTGAAAAACACGGAGTTGTATACTATAATGATTCCAAGGGAACCAACCCTGATGCTGCCATCAAGGCAGTTCAGGCCATGACACGCCCCACTGTTCTGATTGCAGGGGGTTACGATAAGCAGTCTGAATACGATGAGTGGATCGAGACCTTCGGTACTACCATCAGACATATGATTCTGCTGGGGGTAACAGGTCCAAAGATTGCAGCCTGTGCAGAAAAACACGGCTTTACCTCTATTGAATTCGTGGAAAGCATGGAGGAAGCGGTAAAGGCTGCGGCAGCCAAAGCAGAACCCGGTGATGCGGTACTGCTGTCACCTGCCTGTGCAAGCTGGGGGATGTTCCCCAATTATGAAGTCCGGGGCAGAGTATTTAAAGACTGTGTTCGTGCTCTTGACTGATTTTGTTGATGAACACGGAAAAAAGGAAGGGAGGTGCAGACAATCGCTTCGCGTAACGAAACCGGGAAAGGTAATGAAAAGGTGAGAGAAAAAGTGATCGGCAGGAAGCATTTTCGGATTGTGCCGGATGAGTATGGTCAGCATTATGATCACAAGCTTCTGATCACCATCTTTGTTTTGTGCTGCTTCGGCCTTGTTATGGTCTACAGCAGTTCTGCGTATGTGGCATCTGTCAGCGGGAAAGGAGAGTATTACTTTCTGATCAGGGAAGCAGTTTTCATGGCAATCGGAATTGCAGTCATGCTTTTGATCTCCAAACTGGATTATCACTGGTTTGTAAAGTTTACTGCCCCTCTTTATTTACTATCTGTTGCTCTGATGGTTTTAACGGATTTTACACCTTTTGGTGTGGAGATCAACGGTCAGAAGCGCTGGCTCAACCTGTTTCCCGGTGTAAAGTCGCTTCCTACCTATCAGCCTACGGAAATCGTTAAGATTGCACTGATCCTTACATTTGCCTATATGATCAACCGGTGCATCAAAAATATCGACCGGCTTCCGGTTATGTTCACCATGATCCTGATGCTGGCGCCTCTGGCCGGGCTGGTTGTGATCAACAACCTGAGTTCAGGTATCATTATTGCAGGGATCGGCTGTTTTATGTATTTCATTGCCAGCAGACGGAAAAAACTGTATCTGGTTCTGCTGGTTCTGGTATCGGCGGCGGTGGTCGTGATCTATCTGAAACCCACGGTACTGGTTTCTCTGCATCTGGTGGAGGATTACCAGCTGACACGTATTCAGGTATGGAAGGATCCGTCGGTGGATCCGCTGGATAAAGGCTTTCAGGTTCTGCAGGGGCTGTATGCCATCGGCTCCGGCGGTCTGTTCGGCAAGGGGCTGGGCAGCAGTGTGCAGAAGCTGGGTTTTATCCCGGAGTCCCACAATGATATGATTTTCTCCATTATCTGTGAAGAACTGGGGATTTTCGGAGCTGTCTGCGTGATCGTCCTGTTTGCCTACATGATCTATCGCTTTGTGTATATTATCCTGCGGGCACCGGATCTGTACGGAGCCATGATTGTTTCGGGTGTGTTGATACATATTGCACTGCAGGTGATTCTGAACATTGCCGTAGTAACCAATACGATTCCCAATACAGGTGTGACGCTGCCGTTTATCAGCTACGGAGGTACTTCGGTGGCGATTCTGCTGGCGGAGATGGGCATGGTGCTCAGCGTTTCCAATCAGATCATATACGAAAAATAACTGCTCTCTCATGAGGCCTTTCACAAGGCGGCGATTCCCGGCATATAATGAGTTATAACAGGTTTTGTAAGGAGGGCGGCGGCGTGAGCCGGTTGCGAATCAGAAATCACGGCAGAATTCATGCCGAACTTCAGGTGCAGGGCTCCAAAAACAGTTCACTGCCATGTCTGGCAGCAGCTCTGCTGCATCCGGGTATTACCGTTCTGGACGGAGTACCGATGATTGAAGACGTATTTGCGGCAATTGAGATCCTCCGGGCACTGGGTGCACGGGTCAGCGTGGAAGGCAGCCGGGTGATTATCTGTGCCCATGATGTTTCCGGAACGGAGATTCCTGCCTGCTTTATGCGTAAGATGCGGTCTTCGGTGATTTTTCTGGGAGCCCTGCTTTCCCGGATGGGTGAAGCACAATCTGTCTATCCCGGCGGATGCGCACTGGGCAGCCGGCCCATTGATTTTCATCTGGAGGGATTTCGCCGTCTGGGATGTGAAGTGGTGCTTTCGGAAGAAAAGATCGACGTGAGATCCCGGGGGATGTCCGGTGCTCTGATCCGGCTTCCGTTTTCCAGCGTAGGGGCAACTGAGAACCTTCTGCTGGCAGCGGCCGGGGCACAGGGGATGACGGTGATTGAAAATGCGGCCAGGGAGCCGGAGATCGTGGAACTTTCCCGTCTCCTTGTCAGGATGGGATTTGACATCCGCGGTGCAGGGACTTCCTGTATTGCCATTCGTGGAAAAGCGGATACAAAGGATGTATGTTTTTCCATGTCCGGTGACCGGATCGTGGCCGGAACCTGGCTTCTGTGCTGTATGAATGCTGGCGGAAGGATTTGTCTCGACCGGGTGCCGGTGCAGTGGATGTATTCCACCCTGGAGGTTTTCCGGCAGATGGGTGCTGTGATCCAGACAGAAGGCAGGAGAGTGGAATGTAGGGCTCCGGAGAAAATACGGCCGGTTGCCTGTCTGAAAACGGCTCCGTATCCCGGTTTTCCCACGGATATGCAGTCACAGCTTCTGCCGGTACTGTGCAGGGCGGAGGGAGACAGCTGTATCCGGGAAACAGTATTTGCCAGCCGTTTCCGTGTGGCAGCCCAGCTGGTCCGCATGGGGGCGGATATTACGGTCAGCGCTGATCAGACTTTTGCCCGCATCAGAGGTGGCAGCAGGCTTCACGGCGCTGAAGTGTCTGCACCTGATCTGCGGGGCGGGGCGGCTCTGGTGATTGCAGCCATGAATGCGGAGGGGGATACCGTTATAGATGATTTTTACCATATTGAGCGCGGATATGAGCGTATCACCGATACGATCCGCATACTTGGAGGAGAGGCATGCTGGATAGTCTGAAGGAACATAAAGCAAGGTGGATCGCCATTTTGCTGATACTGATTTTTGCGGCGGCAGCAGTATTTATCATAAAGAGTTCAACAATAGAAACTGTAAAGGTTACAGGGAACAGTTTTTATACGAAGGATGAAATCAGAGAGATTCTGTTTGATTCAAAAGTAGAAAACAATACCATAAAATGTTATCTGAACAGCCGCTTCGGCAGGAATAAGGAGATTCCCTTCGTGGAACGTTACCAGATCGAGATCATCAACCGTCACGAGGTGGAAGTGATCGTTTATGAAAAAAATATCATCGGATACGTGAATTACATGGGAAGCTATATGTATTTTGACCGGGATGGTACGGTGGTGGAGAGCAGTTCCGAGCTGCTTGACGGAATCTGTCAGGTGAAGGGGTTGAGTTTTTCCAGAATTATTCTGTATGAACCGATTGAAACCAGCGTCAGTGATCTGTTTGATCAGGTGCTGCTGATGACGCAGCTGTTTGAAAAATACGAAATGGATGTTGAACTGATCAATTTTGACGAATCTTCCCGTATACAGATTGCGGTGGGAGACATCAGAGTGGAACTGGGAGCGGCAGAGGATCTGGATCTGAAAATTGCAGAGCTGCATGATATTCTGCCGCAGATGAAAGGCATGAAAGGTACACTGTATCTGGATGACATCCAGTCAGGTGCTTCTTCAGACGGGACTCATTACTTTAAAAAGGAATAATATATAATTTTTTTCCAAAAAACAGTTGATTATTTTAGCAAAATAAAATAATATATCTTATATATACTGCGGGAAAAATCTTAGCGTATGGGTAGGATATGATAAAGGAGGGGCTGGCATGCTCGAAGTGAAGATAGATGAGTTTGAAGGCGAAGCCAGAATAATTGTGATTGGCGTTGGCGGCGCCGGAAATAATGCGGTGAACCGTATGATAGAAGAGAATATCGGTGGGGTTGAATTTGTTGGTGTGAATACAGACAGTCAGGCACTGACTCTCTGCAAGGCACCTTCCACAATCCAGATCGGTGAAAAGCTGACAAAGGGACTTGGTGCGGGAGCGAAGCCCGAGATTGGCAAGAAAGCTGCAGAAGAAAGTACAGACATGATTCAGGAGACCATCAAGGATGCAGATATGGTATTTGTAACCTGCGGTATGGGCGGTGGAACAGGAACCGGTGCGGCACCTGTTATTGCCAGAATGGCAAAGGAAAAGGGCATCCTGACAGTCGGCGTTGTTACAAAGCCTTTCAAGTTTGAAGGCAAGCCCCGTATGAAGAACGCCATGGCCGGTATTGAAGAACTGAAAAAAAGCGTTGATACGCTGATCATCATCCCCAATCAGAAGCTTCTTCAGATCGTGGACAAGAAGACAACGATCCCGGATGCATTCCGTAAGGCGGACGAGATCCTGCAGCAGGCAGTTCAGGGTATTACCGATCTGATCAATGTGAATGCCCTGATCAATCTGGACTTTGCCGATGTCCGCACTGTTATGAAGGACAAGGGTATTGCCCACATCGGTATCGGTTACGGAAAGGGCGACAACAAGGCGGAGGATGCTGTAAAGCAGGCAATTTCCAGCCCGCTGCTTGAAACGACCATTGCAGGTGCATCCGATATTATTTTCAATATTACCGGTGATATCAGCCTGATGGATACATCGGAGGCAGCAGAGTATGTACAGGAACTGGCCGGCGAAGAGGTCAACATCATTTTTGGTGCCAGATATGATGAGAATATGGCAGATGAGGTTGTGATTACCGTTATTGCTACCGGTCTTGAGGTTTCGGAGACTGCCATTGAGAGTACCACGTCCCGGACAAGACCTCAGGTACCTCCGGTACAGGATACGGCGCCGAAGCACACACTGAATCAGGTGAAGAGCAGCGGAGGATACAGTTTTGAAGAAAGCAGCAGGGTAAAGCCCACAGTGCCCATGAAGGATATTGTATTTCCCGATTTTTTCAAGAATAACAAGCGCTAGTACAGAATTGCATTAATTTTTAAGTAATATTTCTATGGAAAAAGTTTCCTATATATGGCATAATTAAAAGAAAACTCAAGGAGATCATTCATATGCCATTTGTTGCTGCCCCTGTTAAAATACCAGAAGACATCCGC
>JALFLM010000026.1 GCA_022774705.1 Lachnospiraceae bacterium
GGAAGGCTACCAGAGTGCACGCTGGATTCTCCTTGACTATCATGATGTAGTTATCCATGTATTCTATCAGGAAGACAGACGCTTCTATGACCTGGAAAGAATCTGGAGAGACGGAAAATTCATCGATGCAGAGGAATTCCGCCAGGAAAAATAAATATGATACAAGGATTTCGGGAGCGTGAAACGCGGAGAAATCCGTTTGTATGAAGGCGTCAAATTCATTTGACGCCTTCATCATAGATATGATATAAAAGCCGGCAGTTTATCACGTTCAGGATAATCTGCCGGCTTTTTGAATCGGCTGGAAATACTTCATATCTCCGGATATCAGCAGATATTCATCCGCATCAGTCCGATCACTTTACCCAGGATGGAAACATCTGTATCAGAAGGGATGATAATAGGCTCCATCATATCATTCTCCGGCTGCAGACGGATGCAGTCCTCTTCTCTGTAAAAACGTTTCACTGTGGCAGAATCATCTACAAGGGCCACAATAATCTCACCATTGGCTGCAGTTTCCTGCTGCTCTACAATAATCTGATCTCCATTGAGGATACCGCAGTTGATCATGCTGTCCCCTTTGACATTCAGAATAAAAAACTTATGGTTGGATGCATTGGGAAGCATCTCGGAAGGCATGGGAACATAACTTTCAATATTCTCTGTAGCCAGAATGGGAATACCGGCCGCTACCGTACCGACAACCGGAATATTGATCATCTCCCTGCGGCTTAAATTAAACTCATCATCAAGAATCTCAATGGCACGGGGTTTGGTGGGATCCTTACGAATGTACCCGTTCTTCTCCAGTGTCTCCAGATGAGAATGAACCGATGATGTGGACTTCAGATGAACAGCTTCACAGATATCGCGTACAGCCGGCGGATAACCGCGGTTGATAATCTCAGACTTAATATAGTCAAGAATCTCCTGTTGCTTTGCTGAAATCTTGCCTTTTGCCATATAATAACCTCCTTATAATCACAGGGTGCTTTTGTCTTAAAGTAACCGTAAATAATTGTGTACAGTCACGTGTGTTTATACAAATCATAACACATGTTCGAATAAAATGCAAGCAAAATTAAAAACAAATGTTCGTAAAATGCTGTTGACAAACTCATGTTTGTATATTATAATGCAGTTACGAAAGAAAAAGAACAGCTGTTCACAACATATGTTTGCTTGCTGGATTTATTCAGAAGAGTCCGGCTGCTGCCGGGCTGTTACGCAATTTCTATTATAGCAGGATTTCTTGTCTGGCTATAGGATACACGCAGATACGCCATACCGGAGAAAACGCATTGTTTTCGAGGCTGGCTCTGAACAGTAACGGGAGTTATTTCAGGAGGATTATTATGGAAGCAAGATACAAAGGAAATGCTGTCTGCAGTACTGCAGAAAAAAGTTTATACAGTCCTGTTTATGATGATATACTGGAGAAACGGTTATCAGGTTCTGCCGGAAGCCGGATGCACAGGCATCCGGGCAGAAACATTGAAAGCAGAGAACGCAGCAGATCCGGCAGGGTCAGACTGTCCGGAACTGCCAGATCCTGGTACAGGAAGAAACTGCTGATTTTACTGGCTGCTGCTGTTATTCTGACTTTTGTTTTCGGAGCGATCGGAGTACATGCCATTCCGAAAGATGCAGCCTGCAGCGATGAAGAACTGGCTTATAAAGTCATCACTGTAGAACGCGGGGATACTCTCTGGGATATTGCGCAGACCTGTTACCGGACTACTGATGATGACATCCGTACTTATATTGATAAGATCCGGAGGATGAACCATATACATGGCGATAATCTGAAAGAGGGACAGCTTCTTCTGATTTACTATGGTGATCCTGACAGTGGAGATATTATGGAAGTTGCGGAGAATTGAGTTTCCGCTTCAGACTCATATCTGCGGCGAACTGTTTTATCTGCTGTTTGTTTTTATGCAGCTGCCAATTGACCGGTCAGGTTTTATGATCTGTCCGACCGGTCAGTTGTTCTGATAAGTGTTGTCAGTTTTATACAGTGTATTGTACAGATGTGACAGAATTCATGCGGGAAATTCCTGATTAGGGGCTTGCTTTTTTTATAAACTGTACTAAAATAGTCTAAGATGAATTTATAAATTTATAACTGTTCAGATCCGGCACCCAGTATTTTCAGGATCGGGTCTGAACATATCATGTTAAGGAGTTTATATGAAGCAGCTGACAATTTCCGACCGGAATCTGATTGAATCTTTTTTGCAGTTAACTGATTATGAAGGATATAATTATAATTTTAATTCTATGATGATGTGGAATCATGTATATCACATCCGCTATGAAACCTGTGACAGGTTTCTGATTCTGCTCTATCAGTATGAGAAAAATTTTTTCTGGATGATGCCGCTGTGCAGACCTGAGCATTATTTTCAGGCGGTTCAGCGTATGCAGGTCATCAGCAGACAGGAAGGAATCCCCTTTGTGATGTCTTATCTGGAGGAGCCCTTTAAAAACTGGATGGAGGAAAAGTACGGAGACCGCTTTACGTTTTCATTCAGTCCTGATTATTCCGAATATGTTTATTCCTGTGAGAAAAACAGAACCCTGGCAGGAAGAAAGATGGTAAAGCGGCGCAATCATTTCAATGCATTTCTCCGTGAACATCCTGATTATGAATACAGGGAACTGAGCCTGGACAATCTGGATGAAGTCCGTTCCTGTCTGGCCAGATGGGAACGCCGGAAGGAAACTGATGATACGGAAGAGGACCTTCGGTCCGAACACAGGGGAATCATGGATCTGCTGAAGAATTTCTCACGACTTTGTTTCAGCGGAGGGTGTATTTACATCGATGGGCAGATGGAAGCATTTATTATCGGTTCTGCGCTCGGAAAAGATGGTGTTGAAATCCACATTGAGAAAGCCAATGCAGAAATCAGAGGGCTGTATGTAGCTGTCCTGAAAGAATATCTGTCTCATAATTTCCCCGAAGCGGTATGGATCAACCGGGAGGAAGATATGGGATATGAGAATTTGCGTAAGGCCAAACAGCAGCTCCATCCCATACGTATGATCGACAATTATAATTGTCGGGAAGCGCAGACAGCCAAAAATGCAGAACCTCACGGCTGTCAGGCAGTTGCCTCATGATGCTAATGGATTTCAGACAACTGCGTCAGGAAGAGAAGAGGAACTCTCTGCCCCTGTATGAAGAAGCATTTCCTGAAGATAAAGGAGCATACGCTGCATACTACTATAAGTGGAAATGCCGTGATAATGAGATTTTTGTATTGACAGACTGTGAGAGAACAGATCTGAGAGGACAGAAGGGTGTAATCTGTTCCATGCTTCATCTGAATCCTTACCATATGTGGATTTCCACAGACAGCATGATCCTGCATTACATTGTTGCGGTTGCAACCGCCCTGCCGTATCGGAGACGTGGGTGTATGCGCAGACTGATGATGGAAGCTTTTTCCTGGATGTACAACCGGAAAGAGCCATTTACCTATCTGATGCCTGCGAATACATCCTACTACGAACCCTTTGGATTCCGGGTTATTTACGAACAGAAGCCGGTATTTTTTCCTAAAAATACTGATGAAGCAAATAGCTGGGCTATTGAGCATTTCGATGTGGTCACGCTGCGGGACGAAGCATATGTACAGTTTCTTGATGCAGAACCGGAACCCGATTCTGTATCAGAGTGTACAGAAACAGATAACGGATTTTATTCAGAATCGATGGAACCGGAAAAATCGGATTCCGGCAGCAATGACTGGAAACCACAGATTATGTGCCGGATTATATATCTGCCCCGGTTGCTGGAATGCCTCCGGGCGGACCGTCCGGAGATGCTGTATCTCCGGGTCCATGATGCTCTGATTGGAGACAACACCGGGCTGTATTGCTGGACTGTAAACCAGAAGCACAGCCATGTGACAAAGGTTCCATCGATTACAGGCGGTGACAGTATTTCAGGCAGTATTTCTTTCCCGGGCAACATAAAAGAAAACTATCTTGAGATTGAAATAGAAGAACTGGCCAGACAGCTGTTTGGAGTCTCACCTCTGCATCCGGTTCTCTCTCATATACAGATACTGAGCAGAATCTGTATTAATGAGGAGGTCTGAGTTTGTTCAGCAATCTCAGCAATGCCTCTTCAGCGTGATATGAATCTGTTAATCTGTTCAACAGATCAGCAGATTCAGGCTATCGGGAATTTTCTGTAGAAGAATCGCTTTCCGTTTCTATAATCACCTGCGGCTCTTCCCGCCGGAGCCGGACTTTATTGCGGGCCTGCCGCCGTTTGTTATCTTCAATTGCAGCATAATGCTTCCGTGTTGTATTCACATCAGAATGTCCCAGTACGTCTGCAACGAGATAGATATCTCCGGTTTCCTGATACAGTTGGGTACCGTATGTACTTCGCAGTTTGTGCGGCGTGATATGTTTCAGTGCTGTAACGGACTGAGTATACTTTTTTACAAGCTTTTCCACACTGCGGACACTGATGCGTTTCCGCTGCAAAGAAAGAAAAAGTGCATCTTCATGCCCTTCACAGGGAACAACAGCTGTTCGTTCATCCAGATAATTCAGTAAAGCTTCTTCCACTTCATCTCCGAAATAAAGTATGACTTCTTTTCCTCCTTTTCGGTGAATTTTCAGACCGTCATTTTTAAAATCCAGGTCTTTCAGATCAACTCCGACACATTCCGAAACACGGATACCGGTTCCAAGGAGCAGTGTTAATATGGCAAGATCACGGGTCCGGGTTTTGTCATGAAAGTTTTTCTGCTGTTTTGTGAGATGATCGCCCTGTTCCACATGATCCAGAAGAAGCGCAACTTCATCTGCATCGAGACGGATGATCGGTTTTTCATGATCTTTCGGTAAATCCACAAGTGCAGCGGGATTGTAGGTAATAACCTCACGCCGGTAAAAATAATTATAAAAAGCTTTTAAAGAAGAAATTTTTCTCATAATTCCCCGGTTCTGGTTCAGATGTTCCTCTTCATCTTTATGGTAATACTTCAGATATTCCATATATTGCTCCAGATCTGCAGGTTTTAGCTGCTCCAGATGGGCCGGAGTCAGATTTTCCAGTCCGATTTCTGCAAATTCCTGATAGTTTTCCATCAGATAATGGAAAAAAATTCTAAGGTCATATGCGTATGCGATACGAGTACGTGAGGAGGTTGTCTGCTCGATTCCCCGGAAAAATTCCCGGACAAATGGAGGAAGCTGAGAAATCAGCTGACGCAGCCTGACAGTGTTTTCAATATCCACCTGTTCGTGGTAAGGACGGTTTCTGGATTCTGCCATTACTTATCCCTTCTTTTTCCGCACCGGTTTCGGGTGCTCGATTTTTTCAGGCCAGCCTTTGATTCTGCCGTTACAGATGGCAGTGAACATGCGGTTTTTGCAGCCCGGATAGTTAGTATTTAACTGTTTCAACAGGTTTTTGATTTCTTCCCTCTGGGTATGTCCGTCTGCGGGGCAGGGATTTTTACATACAGGAAGATTGGCAATATGCATAAAACCAATAATATCTGCTTCATTGATATACATCAGAGGACGGATCACAGTTACCCTGGTTCTGTCCAGATACGTTTTAGGTGAAAAGGAATGAAAACGACCTTCATAAATCAGAGAAAGCAGCATGGTTTCCACAATATCATCTTTATGATGGGCATAAGCCACTTTATTGCAACCCAGCTCAGCAGCTTTATCATTAAAAGCCCCCTTGCGCAGGGTTGCGCAGAGAGAACAGGGATTTTCTTCTTTGCGAATATCAAAAACGATGGTTTTAATATCTGTCTTTACGATTGTATAATGAACATTCAGTTCCTCACATAATTTCTGAATCGGCTCCAGATTAAATCCTTCATAGCCTAGGTCAACAGTGATTGCTTCAATTTCAAATTTTTTCGGATAAAAACGGCGTAAGCCCTGCAAAGCATAAAGCAGCGTCAAACTGTCCTTGCCTCCGGAGATACCGATCGCTATGCGATCTCCATCTTCAATCATACCGTAATCATCCACAGCACGGCGTGTGTAGCTTAATAATTGCTGAAGCTTCATAATATATTCTCCTGTATATTTGATGATATTTGATGAAATCTGTATGCAGTCAGCCTTTCCGGAGCACTTGAAACAAGCTTTCCGGATCTTCCCAAAACGGAACAAGAGAACTCAGGGAAAGACCACTTGCAACGCATTTATTTTACTATAAGCAGCTGATCAATGCAAGTTATGATCAGTTTATACTTTCTTTATAGTTCTGATATTTGAATTTAAGATTTCATCCATGTATTGTTCACGAAAGAGGGGTATACTACTCCATAATGATGACAGAAACTTATAGTAAGGTGGTTATAGAATATGAGCAAGGTAATAGGAATCGATTTAGGTACGACAAACAGCTGTGTGGCAGTTCTGGAGAACGGGACACCCGTCATTATACCCAATGCGGAAGGGGGCAGGACAACTCCTTCTGTTGTGGCATTTACAAAGAAAGGGGAACGTCTGGTGGGCGATACCGCCAGAAGACAGGCAGCAGTAAATGCCGATCATACCGTTTCTTCAATTAAGAGAGAGATGGGTTCCGATTATCGGGTTCACATAGATGGAAAACATTATTCGCCTCAGGAGATTTCCGCGATGATATTAAGAAAGCTGAAAAAAGATGCAGAGAATTTTCTGGGTGAACCGGTCTCAGAAGCGGTGATTACGGTACCTGCATATTTCAGTGACGCTCAGCGTCAGGCAACAAAAGATGCCGGAAGAATTGCCGGTCTGAAGGTTCTTCGAATTATCAATGAACCCACATCAGCGGCACTTGCCTACGGTCTGGATCACGGAGATCCGCAGAAAATTCTGGTTTATGATCTGGGCGGAGGTACTTTCGATGTATCTGTCATTGAAATCGGCGAAAATCTGATTGAGGTACTGGCAACTTCCGGTGATAACCATCTGGGCGGTGATGATTTCGATGCCAGAGTTGTGGACTATCTGCTCCGTACATTCCGTGATCAGGAGAGTATTGATCTTTCAAGAGATCCATCTGCCATGCAGCGTCTGCGCGAAGCAGCTGAAAAGGCCAAGATGGAGCTTTCCACCATGACGGAAACCAATATCAATCTTCCTTTTATTGCCGTGGACAGGAAAGGAGAAGGAAAACATCTGGATATCATGCTGTCAAGAGCCGGATTTGAAGAGATGACAGGAGACCTTGTGGATCGCACCAGAGTTCCGGTTCAGAATGCCATGAGCGATGCCGGACTTTCCATGAAAGATCTCCCACAAGAAAGAGTCAGATTTTTACAACAGCAGCCAATTTCCAGACCAATGTGGAAATCAAGGTATATCAGGGCGAACGGAAATTTGCCAGAGATAACAAGTTGATCGGCAATTTCAGGCTGAGCGGAATCAAAAGAGCCATGGCAGGCGTTCCGCAGATCGAAGTTACTTTCGATATTGATGTTAACGGTATTTTAAAAGTATCCGCCAAAGATCTTGGAACAGGCAAACAACAGGAAATCGTCATTACTTCCAGTTTCAATCTGTCCGAAGAGGAAATCGAACAGGCAATCCGCAATGCACGGGAATATGAAGCGCGGGATGCAAAAGGATATGGCAATTTTGAAACCTATACCGAAGCAGAGCGCCTTCTTGCCAGAGTACAGAGCGCATTGAATGATAAAGAAAAGAAGAAATCACTGACCCGGGAGCAGAAGTCAGATATAAAGAAAAACATGCGGGAGGTTCAAAAACAGGTATCCCGCATCAAACCCGATAAAATCACGGATGAACAGGCCGAGAAGCTGAAAACAGCAAAAAAAGAACTGGAACAAAGTGCTTCCATACTTCTCTGACAATGAATCCAGACATATCAGATATCCTGAATTATGAATATTTATCGGAACATGACATGAATTAACATGAATATCTACTGTAATATGCTCATCAACTGAGCTGTCAGCAGCCCGCCGCCGGTACCGATCACATAACCGAACAGGGCCATGATGATTCCTACAGGTACCAGTGCGCTGCTGTATGCTCCCGCCAGAATCGGTGCTGTTGCAGTTCCTCCGATATTGGCAAGGGAAGCTACGGCACAGGTAAATAGATCGAGGTGAAAAAGCCTGGCCAGAACAAGCATGACGGCTGCATGGACAATCAGAATCAGAAATCCGGTCAGAAGCCACAGATGAGTATTGCCCAGTCCGCTCAGATCAGCCCGGGAAGCTATCAGGGCGATTACAGTATACAGCAGTACATTGGAGAGTTCTTCCGTTCCCCGGATCTGTCCGAAGGGTGTCATAGCCAGCAGGATTCCCAATGCTGTTACGAGCAGAACCGACCAGGTGGCTTTATCAAAAAACGGAAGAGCAGACTGGATGAATACCCCGATTTTCTGCGATGCAGCAGAAACAAGGAGCCCGGAACCGAGCAGCAGGATAATTCCCGGATACGTAACAGGTTTATTATTCCGGGCAGCTTCCTTTTCCAGAGCAATTCCGATTTCATCAATTAATCGCGTATCTGCTTTGGTCCACCGGTTGAATTTCTCATGGAATCCAATGGCCCAGAGCAGAAAGATAATATAGAAGGTTGCACAGGTAGAATCCAGCACCAGCGTATACGCCATATCCGTTTCGCTCACATTCAATGCTGCCTGTATGGCAAGCATATTGCCGGAGCCTCCCATCCAGCTGCCGCACAGTGCCCCAAGGGCACCCCAGGCATTTTCTCCCAGCATGTTGTGCATCAATGCATAAGATACAAGAAAACCGAGTCCGATGGAAAATGATGCTGCCAGAAATCCGGTCAGCATTTTCGGCCCCAGATGAAGAATTTTTCTAAGATCACACCGCAGAAGCATGAGAAAAAGCATGGCGTAAAGCAGGGGATTTTTCAGAACTGCATAGGCAGACGAAGTAGCTTCCATATCCCATACCTTAAACGTGCAGGAGATCATCATTGTCAGATAAATCAGAACCACCGGAGGCACAAACCTGAAAAAAGTCTGTGCCGTATTATTTTTCAGCACATGAGGCAGATAGACCAGAACTGCCGCAATAAAAACAAGCACTGCAATGTAAGTAAAACCATCCGTAATCATGGAATGTCCTCCATTTCTTTCATTTTTACAGCCGATGACCGTATTCGGTTCCAATCAGCAGATAGCTCTAGTATGCCCCGGAATCAGATTCCTACACGGATATTGCTCCTGTACAGAGCATTTCCCTGGAAACATGTCTGATAGACCACAATCTGGATCGGTGCGGACTCAGTTTAAACTGGTTGCAGATATGGAAGAGAAATGGTATATTATGGAAGATATTATTAAAAAGGCAGGATATGAATATGCGAATTCGTATGGCAGGACCGGAAGATGCCGGTCCGCTTCTTTCAATTTATGCTCCCTACGTGGAAAAAACACCGATTACCTTTGAATACAAGGTTCCTTCTCCGGAAGAGTTTCGCAAAAGGATTGAACACACACTGGAAAAATATCCCTATCTGGCGGCGGTTGACGAAGATGGAAGGATTCTGGGATATGCCTATGCGGGGCCGTTTAAAGGGCGGGCTGCTTATGACTGGGCTGTGGAAACCAGTATTTATGTACAGGAAGGACTGAGAGGTCATGGAATCGGAACCGGACTGTATCAGGCACTGGAGGATATTCTCAAAAAGCAGTACATCATCAATCTGAACGCATGCATTACCTATCCCAACCCGCAGAGTATCGCATTTCATGAAAAGGCAGGTTACCACCGGGCGGCACATTTTACAAAATGCGGTTATAAGCTGGGAAAGTGGCATGATATGATCTGGATGGAGAAAATGCTGGGAGAGCATCCTGTATGCCCTCAGCCGGTTGTTCCCCTGAAACAGCTGACTTTTGAAGCGAAAGGACAGGATTATGTTCAAGGAATGCTTTGATAAGGTGAGGAATCAGTCTCCGCTGATCCATAATATCACCAATTACGTTACGATTAATGACGTTGCCAATATACTGCTGGCCTGCGGTGCAAGTCCCATTATGGCAGATGAAGCAGTCGAGGTGGAGGAGATCACTTCCATATGCAGCGGGTTGAATATCAATATCGGCAAATTGAATCGTCATATGATTCCCGCCATGCTGCTGGCAGGAAAAAAGGCCTGTGAGCTGGGACACGCTGTTGTGCTGGATCCGGTGGGTGTGGGTGCCAGCAGACTGAGGCTGGAAACAGCAGACTTCCTTATGAAAGAAATCCGTTTTTCAGCGATCCGCGGCAATATTTCGGAGATTAAAACACTGATGTATGGTTCCGGCAGATCCAAAGGCGTAGATGCAGCTGCAGCAGATGCGCTGTCCGGAGAAGATGTGGAAGCTATGGCTGCAGCTTTGAAAGAATATGCCCGGGAAACAGGCTGCATCATAGCTGCAACGGGAAGCGTGGATCTGGTCTGCGACAGCCGGACCTGCTATGTGATCCGCAACGGACGTCCCGAGATGGAAAAAGTCACCGGCACCGGCTGCCAGCTTTCCGGTCTGATGACCGCTTTTCTGGCTGCCAATCCCGGCAATTATCTGGAAGCTGCTGCGGCAGCCGTTGCAGCCATGGGGCTGGCAGGAGAAAACGGCTGGTCATACATGCAGCCGGGTGACGGCAGCGCAGCCTATCGGAACCGCATCATTGATGCCATTTACAATATGGACGGAACAATTCTGGAACAGGGTGCCCGTTTCGAAATAATCTGCTGAACAGATTAAAGACAGATACGAGACCGGTGCAGGCCCGGATTCCATCGAAACCCGGTTCGGACATCAGAAAAAGGGAGCAATTTCAGATATTGCTCCCTTTTTCTGATATTATAATACCACAAAATCGTCGAAAAATCAAGTCTGGTATCGTATTCTTCACAATGCTATAATCGTTTTCACCACAGACAGCATCAAAAACAGCGCTGCAAATAGCGCTGTGATTAATTAGGAGGATTTTATGAGTCAGGACTGGATGGTTATATTGCAAAAGCAGAGTCAGCTAATCGCAGTGATGAAGACAAATGAAACGACAGAACAGTACGGATTGATTCTGAATCAGCAGGATGCAGAACTAATCCTGCAGGAGCGCAGTCATGCGCTGCGTGAACAGAGGAGAGTGGAATTTGGTTCCGGGATTGCGGAAAAAATCATATATGAATTCTGTAATTCTTCATACATCAATCAGAGCAATTATGTTGAAACCATTGTCCGCCTGCAGGATATTTTTTATCTGTATAAAAATGAAATGCACGATGAAATTACCGATGATGAACTGCTCCACCTGATGAAGGAACAATTTGAAAATCTTTGTTTCGGAGATCTGGAGTATCTGGAAGGGACGTGTCTGGAGAATTTTGCGGAAGCGGTCCGGGCAGGATACGACGGATACATGGATACAGAGGGCTATGGTGAATATGACCGGTTCGATCCGGTAAAACGCTGGGATTATAACCTGTATCTGGAAACACTGAAAGAACTCTGCTGGAGGTAACTGCCCATGAAGACTGATTATGAGATGGAAGAACTGGTACCGGTCGTTTCAGGTCTGGCAGAACGGTACACCGGAGGCGAAAGCACATCCGTTACTTACGAAAAGGCACAGCAGCTGATGGAGGCTGTTCTGTACTGTATTCACGAACTGGAGCAGCCGGCTGAACATGATGCTGAAAATCCAGAATTGAAAGCTGATAATAAGGCTGAGAAAAATTCTGTTTCAGCCGGAAAACCGATAGAAAAAATGCCTGCACAGCAGGCATATCGTCTGGGCCTTGATCGTGTGAAAGAAAAAACAGAGAAAACACTGCGGCGGTATAATGAACTTCTGCCGGGTTTTGTTTACTTTGAAAACCGGTGTCTGTACGATACCTTCGTAAAAGGCCTTCCCCGGTTTTTCAGATGGTATCATATTGAATTTGATCCGCAGAACACGATTCTGACACTGGACTATCCGGTATTGCGGGATTTGTCCGCCTTTACCGGCATTGATAAAATTGCTGCATTTACAGACTGCATCCGGCTGGAACAGATGTTTCTGAAATCGTTCCCGGAAGACTATGTCAGGAATGTTCTGGCATCATACGACAGTTCGTATCCTGCAATGGTGGAAAATATCTGCGAACCTGTTGCAGGGGATGTTGTCTGCCATATTATGACCGGAAAGCCGCTGTCGGAAGGAAAGCCGGGGAAAGAAGAAATGATCAGGCTCCGGCAGCTGTTTCGCAAAAAGCACGCGGAGGATATTATCGAACAGCTTCAGCAGGCTTTCAGGCAGTTTCTGGCGGATTACTGCGGTGATTCCGTCGAATTGTACACATATTTTGCAAAATCGATCCGCGGTATCACAGCCAGACTGGCAGTTATGGCAGGACAAGTTGATTTTTGACCGCAGAACAGGTATAATTTAACACATACAAATACAGATAAAGTGAGTGATGATTTTGAATTGTAAAAAAGAAGATATGCTGCTGTATGCGGTAACCGACCGTTCCTGGCTGAATGGGGAAACATTATACGATCAGGTGGAAAAGGCTCTGAAAGGAGGCGTTACCCTGGTACAGCTGCGGGAAAAAAAACTTGACCGGGAAAGTTTTAAGCAGGAAGCCATTGCCATGAAGGAGCTCTGCCACAGATACCAGGTTCCGCTCATCATCAATGATGATGTAGATCTGGCGCTGGAAGTGGATGCAGACGGCGTTCATGTGGGACAAAGCGACATGGAAGCAGAAGATGTGCGCAAAAAGCTGGGTCCGGACAAAATAATTGGTGTTTCCGCCAAAACTGTGGAACAGGCACTGACAGCTCAGGCCCACGGCGCCGACTATCTGGGCGTGGGAGCTGTTTATGCCACAGGTTCCAAGGCTGACGCGAAAGAGCTGAACCATGAAACACTGCAGGCAATCTGTGAGGCGGTGGATATCCCGGTGGTTGCCATCGGAGGGATAACCCGCAGCAATATCCTGAATCTGAAAGGGCGCGGTATCTGCGGCGTTGCTGTCATCAGTGCCATATTTGCACAGCCGGATATCACGCAGGCTGCCCGGGAACTGAGAAAACTTTCTCTTGACATAATCGGACAGAAAATGCCGGCGGCACTGACCATAGCCGGCAGTGATTCCAGTGGTGGAGCAGGTATTCAGGCCGATATCAAAACCATGACAGCAAACCGGGTCTACGCCATGAGTGCCATTACGGCGCTGACAGCTCAGAATACAACCGGTGTAACAGGAATCATGGAAGTAACTCCGGAATTTCTGTCAGAACAGCTGGATGATATTTTTACTGACATTTTTCCTGATGCGGTTAAAATCGGCATGGTTTCTTCCTCTGCGCTGATTGAGGTGATTGCAGACAGGCTGAAGCAATATCAGGCGAAGAATATCGTGGTGGATCCTGTGATGGTAGCTACCAGCGGTTCCAGTCTGATTGCAGCTAATGCAGTTGAAACGATGCAAAAAAAACTGCTCCCCCTGGCTGCTCTGGTGACTCCCAATATCCCGGAGGCAGAGATTTTATCCGGCATGAAAATCAGTACACCGGAGGATATGATCAGGGCGGCAGAGAAGATCAGCACCTCCTTCCGCTGTGCCGTTCTCCTAAAAGGCGGACATCAGCTGAATGATGCCAACGATCTTCTTTTCAGGGATGGCAGCTTCAAATGGTTCAATGGCAAAAGGATCGAAAATCCCAATACCCATGGAACAGGCTGCACGCTGTCCAGCGCCATTGCTTCTAACCTGGCAAAGGGATATGATCTCGATACTTCCGTGGAAAAAGCGAAAAACTACATATCAGGCGCGCTGGCAGCTATGCTGAATCTGGGAAAAGGCAGCGGTCCCATGAATCATGCTTACCGGATTGACGGCGAATTCTGAAAAAATAATCCGTTATCAGCCCTGTATGAACTCAGGATACTTGATAACGGATTATCATTTTTTGTCTGTCATGCCTTAATGGCCCATCTCATCTTGGTGGAACGGGCGCGGCTGTTGCGATTGCATTCTTCAGTGGAAGGGCGGATTACATCGGTGGCAATCTCACGATAGATTCCTTCTTTATAAAATCGTTTAAATGATTTTTTCACCAGCCGGTCTTCACCGGAATGGAATGTAAGGATTGCCACGCGCCCGCCCCCTGCAAGCGCATCGGGGAGTTTCTCCAGAAAGGCTTCCAACACTTCAAATTCGCTGTTTACATCGATACGGAGTGCCTGGAAGGTCCGCTGGCATGTTTTTTTCACCGCTTCCTTCCGTTCGTTTGCCGGCAGGAAAGAAAGGGTTTCTTCAATAACCTGACGAAGGTCTGTGGTCGTCTCGATGGGATGACCTTTTCTGTTTCCGGCAACAATGGCACAGGCAATCTCCTTTGCATAAGGTTCATCGGCATTTTCCACCAGCATTCCTTCCAGTTCACCGACATCGATATGACGCAGCCGTTCGGCAGCAGAAGTTCCTTTTTCGGGATTCAGCCTCAGATCCAGAGGAGCTTCAAATTTATAGGAAAAACCTCTCTCAGGGTTATCAATCTGCATGGAGGATACCCCCAGATCGGCCAGAATAAAATCAAAAGCACCTGCCTGTGCGGCAACCTGATCGATATCCGCAAAATTCTGCTGTAAAATTGTCAGAATCTCCGGCCCGTAGCCCAGTGCCTCCAGCCTTGCTCTGGTCTTAACAATCTCAATAGGGTCTACATCAAGCGCATACAGATGCCCCTGAGACTGCAGACATTTCAGCATCTCCTGTGTATGGCCGCCGTAGCCCAGAGTGGCATCAAGGCCGGTCTGGCCCGGTTTGATCTGCAGAAAATCAAGAATCTCCTTCACACAGATGGAAATATGCATCCCGGCAGGTGTACTGCCCTTGCGGATCACCTTTTCAATGGTATCCGCGTACTTTTCCGGCTGCAGTTCCTTATATTTTTCATGGTAATTTTTCGGATGGGTTCCCTTGTAACGAACACGCCGTTTGTGCTTAACTTCCTGATTCTGAGTATTCTGAATGATATTCTGATTAGTCTGATTCTGATTTTCCATGTTGTAATTCTCCATAACGTATTTCAATTTTAGTTCTGAACAGTTACCAGATACAGATATTATAACAGAAAAACGATTGTATGGTTACAAAAAAATCATACTTTATTTGCTCTTTTCGAGGCCGCCCGCATTGACTTTCAGGCGGAATCCGATATACTGGGAATCAGCAAACGCAATCAATCCATAAGAACAATCAGATCGCGGCAGCGATTATACAAAATCAATCAAAACAGGAGGTTATATCCATGTATCATAAGACATTAAAACCGTTTCCCGCCAATTTTCTCTGGGGTGCATCCACTTCCGCTTATCAGGTGGAAGGCGCCAACCTGATCGACGGCAAAGGACCTTCCTGCCAGGATGTGAAAAAAGTTCCCGAAGGAACTTCCGAACTGGATGTCTGTGCAGATCAGTACCATCGCTATAAAGAAGATGTGAAGCTGATGGCCGAGATGGGCTTTAAAGTATACCGCTTCTCCATTTCCTGGTCCCGTATCCTTCCCGAAGGGACCGGCGAAGTCAATCCGAAGGGGATTCAATACTACAACAACCTGATCGACGAATGTCTGAAATACGGCATTGAGCCTCTGGTTACCATGTTCCATTTCGATATGCCTGCTGCCCTCGATAAAAGAGGCTCCTGGGGCAACCGTGAATCCATAGACTGGTTCGTTAATTTCGCAAAGGTTATGTTCGAAAACTTCGGTGACCGGGTAAAATACTGGCTGACCATCAACGAGCAGAACATGCTGACTCTGGTTGGTCCCGTCATCGGCACCCTGTACATCCCTGAAGGCTGCACTAACAAACTGAAAGAAATTTATCAGCAGAACCATCATATGCTGGTCGCACAGGCAAAGGCCATGGAACTTTGCCACAAGATGCTGCCGAATGCCAAGATCGGACCGGCTCCCAATATTGCCCTTGTTTACCCTGCTTCCTGCAGACCTGAGGATACCACCGCAGCCCAGAACTGCAACGCCATCCGCAACTGGCTGTACCTGGATATGGCCGTATACGGCAGATACAACAATCTGGTTTGGTCCTATCTGGAAGAACATGATGCCTGCCCCGAATTTGAACCCGGAGATGCTGAATCTCTGAAAAATGCACATCCGGACTTCATCGGCTTCAACTACTATAATACCGTGACTGTGGAAGCAAGTACACAGACAGAGCTGAAGGAAGCAACTCCGGGAGACCAGCAGTCTGCCAATGAAATGGCCGGCGTATACAAAGGTTTCCGCAATCCCAACCTGACCGTAACGGAATTCGGCTGGGAAATCGATCCTCAGGGCTTCCGCAGCACCATGCGTGAAATCTACTCCCGTTACCATCTTCCCATGATCGTTACGGAAAATGGTCTGGGTGCTTACGATACCCTGACAGAAGACGGCAAAGTACACGATGACTACCGCATTGAATATCTGCGCCAGCACATTAAGATGATTCAGGAAGCCATCACCGACAATGTGGAAATGATGGGTTACTGCCCCTGGTCCGCAATCGACCTGGTATCCACCCATGAAGGAATCAGAAAACGTTACGGTTTCATCTATGTGGACCGGGATGAATTTGACCTGAAAACACTTAACCGTTACCGTAAGGATTCCTTCCACTGGTACAAAAAGGTCATTGCAACAAACGGATCCAATCTGGATTGAGTCTCCGGGAACTAATTTTGTGCAAAATTGCCTTTGAATAACAATCACGATTTTGATATAATCAATAATACAGCGTGTAGCATGACTGCGTAAATCCAGTTGTTGTCTGCCGCTGTTTTTTTGTATTCAAATATACTGTTCTGAAGTGTGTGGCCCGAGAGCGTAAATCCAGCTTTCCCGGCCGCACTTTTTTTAAGGGAGGAAATCATTACATGAACGAGAAGTCAAATTCATTTCTGGAAACAGAACCCATTGGTGTGCTGATGCGCAGATATTCCATACCATGTATCATTTCGCTGCTGGTTGCCGCTCTTTATAATATTGTGGACCAGATTTTCATTGCCAATGCCAGTTATCTGGGCTCCTTCGGCAATGCAGCCAACACAGTCGTATATCCGCTTACCATCGTTGCACTTGCCATCGCTGTTATGATCGGTGACGGCTGCTGCGCATTTGTCAGCATCTGTCTCGGTGCCGATGAAAAAGATAATGCTCACAGAAGTATCGGCAATTCCATCGTTCTCTGCATTATCTGCAGTGTGATCCTGACAGCGATCTACCTGCTTTTTCAGAAACCGATCCTTGCCATGTTCGGCGGTATGGTAAATGAGGGCACCTTTACAAACGCGAAAGAGTATTTCTTCTGGATCACCGTCGGCATTCCATTTTACATGTTCGGGCAGGCCATGAATCCCATCATCCGTTCTGACGGAAGCCCCCGATTCGCCATGGCTTCCACAGTGGCCGGTGCAGTCATCAACATTATTCTGGACCCCATCTTTATCTTCGTATTTAAATGGGGTATGATGGGGGCAGCTGTTGCTACCATCACCGGTCAGATCGTTACCGCCGCACTGGCTGCATGGTATCTGTTCCATATGAAGGCAGTAAAATTGAAGAAGAGCAGTTTTAAATTAAGCGGCAGACTGATGATGCGCTTTCTGCCTCTGGGTGTATGCAGCTTTCTGGCTCAGATTTCACTGGTTGCAGCCATGGCTGCCATCAACAACATGATTCAGAAATACGGTGCACAGGATGAAATCTTCGGGCAGGCCCGGTTTGCACAGATCCCCATGGCAGTGGTCGGCATCGTCATGAAATTCTTCCAGATCGTCATTTCCATCAGTATCGGTATGGCAGCGGGATGCATTCCTGTCGTGGGTTATAATATCGGTGCCGGAAGAAAAGACCGTGCTGCCGGTCTGTTTACCCATCTGCTGACAGCAGAAGCCATCGTCGGAGCTGCTGCACTGGTGATCGTGGAAGTCTTCCCCCGACAGCTGATCGCCATTTTCGGTGCAGCCAACGAAAGCGTTTACTATACCGATTTTGCTGTAAAATCCTTCCGGATCTACCTCTGCATGATGATACTGGCCTGCGTCAACAAAGCCACCTTCATCTATCTGCAGTCCCTGGGAAAAGCACTCCTTTCCACCATGCTCTCCATGGTGCGGGAAGTTATTTTCGGTGTAGGCTTTGCCTTACTGCTGCCGGTGTTCTTCGGACTGGACGGCGTACTGTACTCCATGCCGGTATCCGACGTACTGACATTCATCATATCATTGATTGTAATACGGTACACTTATAAAACACTGAAGACAGAATAGACCTGACAGGACCGAATAAAACAGAAAAATCCTGCAGGTAAAACGTAAGATTTATTTTCGAAAAATGTAAGAATATTTTACAGAATTGTATAACACCTGCACCCTGAAAACGATTATAATTGCAGATAACAGGAAATAAGATTACTCTCTATTTCAACAGTTAAGATCATCCGTAAACTGTATCCTGTAAATTGCAATACGAAGAAAGGGGAAACACATGAGTAAAAAAATCAGGATAATCGCAGGTGTTATTATTGCCGCATGGCTTCTGATACAGGTTCTGTACTTCAGTCCTTTTACTGCCGAAAATGCCATAAGATGGTCCGTGTTATGGCATGGATTTGTGGGAGAAGCCTACACTGTCAGGGCAGAGGCAGTGTCACCGGATGAAATCAATGAAATCGGCGATCTGCAGGCCAATGAGTTTACAGCAGAACAGACCGTTTACCGGATTACAGAACCGGAGTTAAGAAACAGTGTGAACGGAACAGAGATGCAGTACTGGGTTGTGACGCATAAAAACGGACTGTATCATGCAAAGTATACGGGATATTAGGATTCAGAATACGGTCTGAAAGATACAGTCTGAAATGATATAAAGCTATGATTCACACAAAAGCCCGGAAGCGGCCGGTAACAGCCTGCTTCCGGGCTTTCGAGTTTTACATTTTATGCGGGTTAGTTGGCCGCTGCTGCCATGGATGAGGTTAAAGAAACAGGACTCATCAGCACTTTACCGGTTCCACGGTATGCATTCACCAGTCCTTCACCGGAGGCTGCGGATCCGATCAGTGTTTTTCCGGAGCGTTCTACCGTGAAGGTGTCTGCGGCGGTATTGCAGAATATTTTAATATTGATCCTACCCTGGTCCGTCTGGGATGGGTGCTGTTCTGCGCCATGGGCGGCAGCGGCTTTCTCGCTTATATTATAGCAGCGGTTATCATGCCGTACCGCCCGTAATCCGGTCAGTTCATGCTGTTTGCTCAGCGATATCGTTTTTTCAGAGAGAAGTCCCGTCTTCTGACTTTTTTGACGCGTTGTTTCATCTGAGCGTTTTGTGCGAATTTTTATTGCGGTGGAGACATGAACGATATAATCCGGATGCCACCTTTTTTAACAAGAACCATGCAGAATTGTTCACTTTCGTTGGTAGAAATACTGCCCCGTTCATGCTACCATGATGTTAGAAATAATAGCAAAGGTAGTACAAATATGAGAAAAACTTACATTGACATCAGGATATTTCCTGATACAAAATTAATATAGATTATGTTTCCGGAAAGGTCAATCAGTATTTTATTTATGAAAGAGAAGCCCGGTATTCCTTCAGATTAACAACCTTTCCTGTCAGACGGGCTTCTTCGATGGCACAGGCCATCAGATGACTTTCTACGGAGCGGGAGATGGAGCTGCGGGATTCCGTGGTGCCGGGTTCTGATGACAGACATGCACTGAAATCTTCCATGATTCCACTGTCTCCGCCGCCATGTCCGCTGTTATTGGTGCGGATGTGGATGGTCCGTGTTTCAAAAGATTCCGCCTGATTGGAAACGAATCGTTTTATAACAATCTGCTTGTCTTCGTCATCTGCCAGAATTTCACCATCTTCACACATGATATGAATATGCCGATGGACATCGCTGGTCTGAGCCGTAAGGCTGAACGTGGCTGTAACACCGTTTTCAAATTCCATGATGGTACTCATGTGATCACAGACATTATTGTCGCAGCGTCCGTAAGGACCGTTTCGCAGGGCCTGATCAAGAGCTTCCTCTGTCTGCTCCAGACAGACAACATCGGCAGGCCACTGTCCCAGGACAGGTGTATAAACTTTATAAGCGTTAAATCGGCAGTTTTCAGCTACAGAACAATCGCAGCAGCGATCTGCCGACCCTGCGGGCGCATTGGATTCCTTAAAATAGGAAAGTGAACCAAACGAGGCCACTCTTGTGCAGTGGGAATCGGTCAGCCACAGCAGAATGTCCAGATCATGACAGCTTTTCTGCATGATAATGGGACTGGATAAAACATCATTGCGCCAGTTTCCCCGCACAAAGGAATGTGCCATATGGTAATTTCCAATATTTTCGGAATGCTTGATGGCCACAATTCGTCCCAGCTCTCCGGAATCCAGAATGTCTTTGATCGCAGAGAAAAAGGCAGTATAACGGAGCACATGACAAACTGTGATTTTCCTGCCCAGTTCATTGGCCTTCGCCTCAATCTGAATGCATTCCCGGGGATCCGGGGAAATCGGTTTTTCCAGCAGAATATCATAACCGCAGTCAAGAGCAGCCATTACGTGACCATAATGATCCCGGTCCATGGTGGCAATGATAGCTGCATCTGCAATTTTACCCAGCGCAAAAAGCTGGCGGACATCCGTAAAGCAGCAGTCTTTCGGAACATTCAGCTGTCTGGCAGCATGTGCCAGTCGATCCGGCCGGATCTCCGCAACAGCAGTGATTTCATTTCCATGCCGGTATGCCCAGGTACTGTAAACCATCCCCCGGGAACCGGCGCCGATCAGAATATATTTCATAAAAATACCTCCTTTTTACCTGAATACAACATAACAGGTAAGAGGTATTTTGTCAAAATGTTTCGGCTTCCAGATAAAACTGGAAAGCGGTGTATTCCGGCACTTCCCGCTCAATGGGAATACCGGCATTCATCAGTACCGCACCTGAATAAAGCTGTTCGCTTCCGTTGATATGATACATCATATCAGGCTGCAGTCCTTTGGCCTTTATGTATTCCTGAGGACCATTGCATGTCAGGTTTGTTACAACGACACTGAGAAGAGAGGTCTTTTTATCCTTGCTGACATTCTGCCATGCCGTCAGATTACCGGGAAGGAACGGATTGCTGAGACGGTAGTAATCCCCTTTCATAATGACCGGATAATACTTCCGGAACAGCTCACTCTGTTTCCTGCAGCGTTCTTTTTCTTCCGCAGATAAATGAGTCGCATCCAGCTCATAGCCAAAGGTACCGCCCATGGCCACAACTGCTTTCGTCTCCAGCGGTACAAATCGTCCGCTGTCCGAAATATGTGCTCCCATTGTGCAGGGAGGGTATACAAAAGAGGTTCCGTAATGCAGTTTCAGGCGGTCAATGGGGTTGTTATTGTCGCTGACCCAGTACTGTGCCTGATAATGCAGCATGGCCGGGTCAAAACGTCCGCCTCCGCCGCTGCAGCCTTCAAAAAGAATGTCAGGATGGGTCAGTATGATTTCATCCATCACCCGGTACACACCGAGAATATAGCGGTGATATACCTCCCCCTGTCTCTCCGGAGGCAGTGCATTGGACCAGATATCCGTAATCGAACGGTTGATATCCCATTTTACATAATAAATGTCTGCAGAATCCAGAATCGCATTGACCGACCGGATCAGATAATCCTGCACTTCACGGCGCCCCATATCCAGTGCCAGCTGATTTCTGCTTCTGACTGCAGGTCTTCCCGGTATCTGCATAACCCAGTCGGGATGTGCACGATACAGGTCGCTGTCCTCGGAAATCATCTCCGGTTCAAACCAGATGCCGAATTTCATTCCCAATTCTTTAACCTGCTCTACCAGCGCGTTCAGACCGCATTTGATTTTGTTTTCGTTCACATACCAGTCACCCAGACCGCTGTTGTCATCATCACGTTTACCAAACCAGCCGTCGTCCATCACCAGCAGATCAACGCCCATTTCTTTCGCAGACTTTGCAATTTCAATCAGCTTCTCATCATCGAATTCAAAGAAAGCTGCTTCCCAGCTGTTGATCAGTACAGGACGCTCTACCTGTGAGACAAATTTACTGCGGCACAGATTATTCCGGTAAAAATCATGGAAGCG
>JALFLM010000029.1 GCA_022774705.1 Lachnospiraceae bacterium
TTTTTCTTTTGTACTTTTTCAAAATGAATCGGCAGTTTACATAACAGGTTCCAGGTGATTCTACAGAAAACACCCGGCTGATGTTTTGATAAAATATCTGAAGGGACAGAAAAATCTGTTTTGTTCTTTTCAGACTATGCCCGGCAATTCCGGGCTCCAAAGTGATATCTCAAAAAGTATACATTATAAAAGGGTCTGAAAGTATCAGGTTATTGTATCTCAAAAAGTATACATCGCTGTTTTGAGAATATATCAGATAAAATCCGGACTTTTTGAGACAAGGAAGGGAGGAAAAAATGGCTTACTACGGATATCATCGAACAAGTACAAAAGAACAGCATCTGGACAGGGGAATTCATGAAATAGAAAAGTACTGTGAAGAAAATCATCTGGACCTGGTAAATGTTTTTACGGATCAGCAGACCGGGAAAAATTTCAATCGTCCACGGTACCTGGTGCTTACGGAAGATGTTCTTCGTAAAGGAGATACGTTGATTGTGACGGAGCTGGACCGGTTAGGAAGAAACAAGCAGGACACAATGAAGCAGATTCAGCTGCTCAGGGAAAAGGAAGTGCGCCTGATGGTGCTGGAATTACCGACCACCTTGATGGATATGGGAAAATTCGATAATGCTCTGGCAAAATTGATGATGGAAACAATCAATAACATGATGCTGGAACTGTATGCTTCCATGGCGGAAGCGGAAATAGAAAAGAAGGAAAAGCGGCAGAAAGAAGGGATTGAAGCGAAAAAAGCCAGAGGAGAGTGGGACGACTATGGCAGACCTCCGGCAATCAGTCAGAAGAAATTTGATCTGGAATTCGAAAGAGTGATAAAAGGGGAAATCAGGCCAACCGATCTCCGGAAAGAACTGGGCCTATCGCATGCCACATTTTACCGGTATCGGAAAAAATTTCTTGAAAGCTGTGATGGAGAAAAATGATCGACTTCGGGAAACGACTTAAGGCCTTGCGTGTTCAAGCAGGATTTACACAGGAACAGCTGGCGGAACGGACCGGTGTATCGAAATCAATCATTTCCTGTTATGAACGGTATCAGTGCTATCCTTCTCTGGAACATCTGGTAAAGCTGTCAGAAATGTTCCATGTCAGCACCGATTATCTGCTTGGTCTGGAACATAATGCGATTGATGTCTCCGGTTTAGATGAAGCAGATATAGAATTGGTCAGTCAGGTAGTAGACTATTTCAGAAAAAAGAATCAGAAATAATCTTTACTTCCTGAGAATTGGCACATTGGGCGGTGCTGTTAAGATGATGAGGGCATGATGTATCCAAATGCCATTCTTTGGTTTGTTTACCGTCAGTCAGAGTATTGATTTCCTGAATGAATGGAATGCATCCCGTGATCACAGGGAGAAAATCTATATTTCTTGTTGTTCCCATTCCATCCCAGTATAAATCAGCAGATAAGCTGGTGCAGAAGGCACGGGCAACCATTGGATACAGTCCATACTATAAAGAAAATACAGGTAAATCCCGTAATATATTTCATATTTTTAGGATTTGCCTGTATAAGGGGAAACTGTATGACAAAGGCAGATTACAAATTTTTATGTACTGTAATGCATTCTGCTTGGTTTTTAAATTTACATATGACAATAGCGAGTACAGCCATTAATAAAGCCGTTAGTAATCCTGTCATGATAGAGGATGAAATTTCATGGTGATAAGGGTATACTATAATTGCGGTAAAATTGTCTAAAATAATTGCGGCAATAGCTTTTTCTTTCGCCTTTTTTCTTTTTTCATTGGATACAGGATGGTTTTTGTGTATAATTGGTGCATGAAAAAAAGCGATTGCCAATGCAAATACAGTTATTACGAGGAAGCCCCAGGGATACAATGTTGGCCATATAGGATTGATGGAAAGACTGCAGATTCCGGCGGCAGTTCCTGTTAAAATGCACCGTGCATGAGTTGAAGCATGGTATCCTCCCAGAAAAAGGCGGACTGCTGTAAAACTCATGCACCATATGACAATATATATGGTTTTGTTCATTAAAAATCCGCAGAATAAAAGTAAAAAATCAGAAATCAGTTCATTTGCCAGACATTCTATTCCATAAGCATACACTTTTTCCTGTGCCGGATCACCACCATTATGGATCAGCCAGGCAGACAGCCATTTTGAAAAGTGTTCAATCATTGCAGTGACCTCCGCTCCTGCATCAGAGAAATGATATCCTGCTGCAATTTTTTTAGATAAGTTCTTCCGATGGGAATTCGTTCCTGATTGGAAAGAAGAATTTCCGTGTTGTTCATGAATTCGATATGTGTCAGATTAACAATTACAGTTCGGTGGCACTGAACAAACTGTTCGGGAAGAATTTTTAAAAGATTTCTAAGTGTCTGGGGTACGGGATAGCATTTCTGCGTGGTTATAATATCTGTGGAATGATTCCGGCTGGAAAAATACAGGATATTCTGGTAAGGAATCTGAAGTACAGAATCCCTGATACGATAGAAGAAACAGTTTCCGGATAGCTTTTCCAGAACCTGATTCATACAATGACGGATTTTTTCATAAGAAGCAGGTTTTATCAGGTAGTCCAGTGCATGGACGGGATATCCTTCAAAAACGTAATCTTGAAAATTTGTCAGAAAAACCAGATCACCGGAATAAGATTCAGACCGCAGTTTTTTTGCGACGTCAATTCCATTTTCTCCATTGTTCAGAACAATGTCAATGAAAAGAATATCATAATGCTTTTGACTGATTGCTTCATAGAGTTCAGATGCAGAACAAAGTGTATCAACAGACAGATCACAGCCGGTTTCGTTCTGCCACTGACGGAGCAGTTTCATAAGGTGATCAATATAAATCAATTCATTTTCCAAAATACAGCAGTTAAGATTCATGGTACTCTCCTTCCGGAAGATGCCTGTTCTGCAGAGGCAGTACGATTGTTACATGAAAAGATTCTTTTTCCGGGGAGATTTTCATAAATCCCTCCGCCTCCGTTACAATCTGTTCAATTCTTTTCAATCCGATGCCATGTCCATTTTCTCCTTTCGTACTTTGCAGGTGATTCATAGAATCATAATGGTATTTACCTGATGAACTGTTGCCTATATCAATATATAAAAACTGATTGTAAGGTTTTATTTCCAGATTTATGTATTTTTCAGCAGATATATTCTGATTGGAACAGGATTCTATTGCGTTGTCCAGCAGATTCCCCATCAAAGAGGTCAGTTCCAGATTGCTTAATGGAACGGAATCCGGAAGAAAGATGCTGTGGGCAAACTGAATCCCCTGTGACTGGATTCCGGGAAGTTTGCTGGTCAGTACGGCATCCAGTACATTATTTCCGGTCTGGATCTGCCATGTACTGCGTTTCATTTCCGTGTGGATGGAATCCAGATAATCCAAAGCAGAAGAAATATCTTTTTCCTGCAGCATGATTTCCAGAACAGAAAGATGGTGCTGGAAATCGTGTTTCCATGTCCTCAGCAGCTGGTTGGTACTGCTTAAAAGTTCAAACTGCTGTTTTTCAAACTGTTTCCGGCGATTTTCTTCCATCAGCGCAAGATTTTTCTGATAAAGAATCCCAATATAATAAAACAAAAAAATAGATAAAAAAAGAATAACCAGAAGCAGAAGAACAGACAGAAACAACCGGTTGGATGTCCCGGTGGAACAGCCTTTCAGCCGGATTAACAGATCTAAAAGAAATTCCGAAGCAGTTATGCCTGCTGCAACGATAATGAACCAGAAAATCTGAATAAACCAGGGAAAAACAAAACTGCGAGTGTTTTTTCTGATAAGAAGCAGTACACAGCAAAAGCAAATGAAAAGATAAAAAAATGTCATTACAATACTGACCGGATATTCCATGAGAGTATTGCAATCCCCCCGGATGAAAAGCTGGCCGAATGCAATGGTAAGTGTATCTGCCAGGACAGTGATCACAGGATAAGCACATCCCCAGAATATTGATCTGGCAGGGGAGTCTGTACTCAGTATCAGGGCAATGAAGGAATCCATCCCTAAGGTGATTGCCATGCGAAGACTGTCAGTGGATATCAGCTGATTCATACAGGTAACAGAAATTGCCTGCAGGATGAAGCAGACCAGTATCAGCGGGCGGCATGGCTTCAGATGCAGCTTTCTGGACAGCAACAGATAAATCAGCAGTTCTTCTATGGAATTAATCAGTAAGTTAAAAAGAATCTGCATAACAGGACTCATGAAAATCTCCTTTATCATAATTTCTTTTGTATAACAGGATAACATATATGGAAAAGGAAATCTATAGGGGAGGAATGCAGTTCACGCAGTGGGGAATGCAGTTCACGCAGGTTGTATTGATTTTTTAATAATATATGATATTCTGAAAATATAGTATCAATTACTGATGTCGATTTTTTGAAGGGAGGTGAAAAGATAAGATGAAAAACAAGGTGGTTAAGTTAATTTCGAATTTGTTTGCTTTTGCAGCAGTAATGTTTGCAACGGCTCCTTGCCATGGAAAATTTCATGAACCGGAAATTCCTGTTGAATTAACTCAGGAGAAGTAATGTAGTCTGAATTTATTTACTTCAATTCGGTGATTGTGGCTGAAAGCTGTTGAGTTACTATAGTCACAAAGCATTTTATTCATTTGAAAAGTGAATTGAAAAAGAACTTGATTTCGCAAATTAAGGTGTTTTCAAGTGTAACAAAACCAGAAAAAGAGCTTCTATAACTACACTAGTGTACTGATACAATTTTTCATAAAAACAATGGGAAAATTAAAATTAATTTCAATGCTATAAATGAGCAAATAGCAAATATTGCACAAAAGTAAAGACATCCTCCAATTGATACGGTATACAGGCTGGACCTCCCATTGAGTCAGCGTATTTCCATCAGTCCCATTTGAAAGGCTGTCAGGATTATGGGCATCAGGCAGTATCTGTCATGCTCTCCTGTAATGGGATTACTTTGAACTATGCAATCATTCTGTACGATAAATCGAAATCCAAAATTCAGATTGTGCGGGAAATTGCGGAAGAGCTGCCACCGGCGCCTGTGATTTCTTACTTTCTTTGTGACAGCTGGTATACTTCTGCAAAAGTTATGGACAGTTTTATCCGGAAAGGTTTCTACCCGATTGGTGCATTAAAAACCAACCGGATCATCTATCCCTGCGGAATCCGTCAGAAAGTCAGTGAATTTGCCCTTCATCTCCGAAAAGAAGAACGCGATGTCAACCTTGTGACAGTTAACAACCGTAACTTCTATGTCTACCGGTATGAAGGTGAACTCAATGACATTCCAAATGCCGCCGTTATTATCAGCTACCCGGAGAATGCATTCGGCGATCCGAAAGCATTGAGAGTTTTTATTTCAACCAATGCAGGTTTGTCCACACAGGAAATCCTGGATCATTACACCAGACGCTGGCCGATTGAGGTATTTTTCCGTCAGAGTAAAACAAAACTGGCTCTGGATAAGTACCAGATTCGAACTCAGACGGGAATTGAACGCTACTGGCTGATCATGTCTCTGGTGCATTATATGTGTTGCACATATAATGGAACTTACTGCAGTTTCGAAGAAGGTTATCAGTATTTCCAAAGAAAAATCAGAGAAGAACAGGTAACAGCTTTGTATCAGTCCATCCACAAAGGGATGCCTTTGGAAGATGTACTGAAACTGGTGGGATAACTTTGTGCAATTTTCAGTATTTGCTTAATTATAGCTAAAAAAATGAAGAAATACAAATATCCTGTACCAAACAGGTGAATCAGACAATATAATCATCAAAAGTACAGGAAAACAAGGAGAAAATTGTAATGAAAAAGTATAAAAAATATTCTATATTTATCGTCTTGGTTTTAATGTTAACAGTTTCTGTAAACAATAAAGTTTTTGCAGCTGAATCATCAGTATTTTGTGAAAATACCGAAGTGATTTGTATGGGAGAAACCTCCAATAGCACAGTGACTCCACGGCTAATGTATGACAGAACATTTACAGCAAAGTATACAACAGGAAATAATGTGCTTAAAGTAACGGCATATGCAACTGTACGAGATGAGACTGCAAATTCATCAGGTTTTTATATTACAGGATTTAAATCTATTACAGTTACAAAAGTATCGGGATGGCAGAATGTTTCAGATGGAGAAATAAAATCCATAACTTATGCAAATAACCATCAACAAGCGGTAGTAAAATTTACATTTAAAGGGAGTATAGGTTCTGGATATAAAGATTATTCAGGAATCGTGACGTTTAATTTATGATGAAAAAACATAGAAAAATAAAGGCAAGGATACCGTATCTAATAATTATATTGTGTGTAGTATTATGCTCCTGTAATCGAAGTGATGTCGCAGAAACAGATACGGAAATAGATCAAGTAGTTGAAAATGAAAAATCTACGGCAGAATCGAAGAGTGATGATGCGGAAAATCATTCTATTGTATGGGTTACGGATAACAATCTGCACTGGTCTGAAACAAAATCAGCTAAAATAAAACAGGTTCTAAACGATAATGGCTGGTCTGAGCCGGAAGAAGTTACCGTTATTTCATTAAAAGATGATTTGTTACTGGAAAAATTACAGGAAATGAAGGATGATAAACAGGAAGTTACATATATCAGTGTGCATGATAAAAAAATAGCGCAGCAGATAGTTGAGAATGGGTATGGTTTTGAGATATATGATATGTCGGATAAGGAAAAGTATCCATTCAGTATGCTTGATGTCGAGGCATCTGATCTGGTCAGAGAATCGTTAGGAGATTACGTAATATTATCTGCACTGAGTTCGAGTATTTTTTCGCTTCAAACGGATTATGTCCTTGCTATTTATTCTTTGGAGGATATGGAGTCTATTTTTACAAGGTAGGAAATTTATTAATTAAGTATCATTAATTGCAAAGCTTCAGATGTTATTGCAGTTTTGGGTAGTGGTGGGGGATATGTCACAGTAGCAAATTATGCAATAATTATTCGTGTTAGGAAGCTATTGTTGGTAATCATATACCGTGGCTCTTATGTTTAGTGGATCTTGGAATGAAGCATCAAAGCAAAGAATAAACGCATGACTTTCGTTATCCTTGACGGTGATCGTATTTACAAGATACACTATTCTCGAATGGGTCCGCCGCAATAAGAATGACCAGAAAACCTATGGAGAACTGTTTTTCATGCTTTGCGACGACATTCAGGACATGGAACTGACAACAGCACTGAAAAGCCTGATGACTTTATTTGTGGAGTATTTAAAACATTACACAGCTGAGAACACAAAACAGGTTAAAAGTCAACTCATCAATTGGATTGGCTCACAGCCCTTATTTATTCAGGCATTGTTTGGAAATCCCGGCTGGGAAAGTTGAGTTCATAATTATACGAGGAGAAATCATATGAAAAAAATGAATAAGAGAACATACAAATTCATAGTTACCATTATGCTAAGTTGTATTTTGTTATCTTTTAATGTAGTAGATGCTGTAGCTAACGATCTGAACAAAAATATTACTGACACTTCATTAACTATGGAAAAGTTGCAAAATATGGTTTTAGAGTATTTTGAAAGTAATAATATTCCATATCAGGTTGGTACTTTAGAATATTTAGACTATATTACTGATCAATTATTATTTGGTACAGATCAAGAAATAAAAAAACTTGATAATTATGATATGATTACAGCATATTTTGCACATTATAAAAATATATTTGAAGATGCTGTAATAACGAATTCATTAGGTTTAGATGCACAAACGAATTTATCTACTACTGATATCACTTCTTTTGCCGCCGAATCTGTAGAAACAAACGATTTTTTAAATACAACCATTGAAATGCTTCAGAATGAATTTACTGACAGTGCTGAAATAAATGATGATCTCTTTATTTCCAATAATCAACTCACTCAAGCGAATGCAATCATTACCTCATATTCTCCTTCTGCTGCTACCAATTATGCTAAAAAATGGGCAGGAAACGAGAATTCAAGCAGTTCAGACTATCATAAAAGTAATCCGAACTATATCTATTTCTCGGATGGAGATTGTACTAATTTTGTTTCACAATGCCTTTATGCAGGAAAGGTTCCTATGAGTGGGAAACCGGCAAGTCCATATCCAGGAATTAACTCTTCAACTACTAAATGGTACTATGCAGAATTTAATCAGCTAACATCTTGTGACGAACTTACTACATCGTGGTGTAGGGTTGTAGATTTTAATAAATACTTTACAAATAAAGCATACAAGTATACATATAAAACTCGATCAAGCTTAGTTAGTAAATGTGAATTGGGAGATGTAATACAACTTGCGCATAAAACAACAGGAGAACCCTATCACACAATAATAGTTACATATAAAAGTGCTAATTCTGTATTATATTGTGGCCATACAAGCCATAGAAATAATGCGAGTATCACGACGATTAATGAGAGTACTAACAATTTCATTTTGTTTGATTTTACACATTGATTTTAAAAAAAACAGAATAAATTTTTATAAATTCTTAGTAATATAGTGCATATTCCAAAGGTGAAAATATGAGAAAAAAAATTAAAATGTTTATAAGTATAACTGTTCTAACGTTTTTTTTCATACAGATTACATTTTTTAATCCTTTCACAGCCAAAAGTGCTATAAGAGGGTCTGTATTATTACATGGATTTGTAGTGCAATCTTATATTCTTGATGTTGAAATAGTTCCATCATTAGAAATCAGTAAAATAGGTGATTTGACGTTAAATGATTTAACATTGGAACAAACTGTTTATCGAATTGTATCACCAAGTTTGAGAAACGATATAAGTGGAACAGAGATGCAGTATTGGATTGTAACGAAAAAAAATGGGTTGTATCATGCTGAATTTTCAGGATATTAATTATCTGGTTGTATAATTATTAGCACTTTTTTACAACTTCATAATTACGTGAGTTTTTGCGGAATGTGTAGCAGAAGAGTTTTACAGAAGCAGGACAGATAAAACGAAAAGGAGTTCTGATGGGCAGACGGATGGAAAAATCCCATGATACCATTGTGATACTAAAAAAATGAAGAAATACAAATATCCTGTCCCAAACAGGTGAATCAGGACAATATAATCATCAAAAGTACAGGAAAACAAGGCGATACAGTAATCTTTACAGCCGTGAAGGTGGACGATCAATACCTGCTTAACCTGGTTGATTCCGGTTCTGTTCGTTCAAAGAATTATTATCAATTCCAGAATGAAGAAAAGGATAACATTCTGGTTTATCAGAAGAAACTGTCGGAAGAAACGGGGCTGTCCATTGCTGTCGGAAATATGGAGGAAACAGCAGAAGCGGCAATGCAGAATCTGGAAAGCTCCATTTCACGCTGGAATGGACAGGGGGGAGGTATTGTTCTCGGGCTTTTCGGTGAATCCTGAGTGGTGCAGCCGGATAATAATATGGGAAAATGCAGTCACGTTCACACGGGAGGATGACACAATCTATATCTATCCGTGTAATCTGGAATTGGATGGCGCAGGATTCACTCAGGTACTTGAGTCAGGGAAAGTGAGTATTACATATAATGGCATGAAGGATCAGGAAACTGGAATGATGATCTTTATTTTACAAACCAATTACAGGATCCGGAAAAATCTGCTCAGCCTTGATGAAGTCATGAATGAACAGAGAGAATGCATATACCGGGAGCGAGATCGGGTTTTATCCGGTATCGGGATAGAGGAAAGCCTCAGGAAAACCATGAAGAAGATCATTGACGATAGTCTTGGAAAACATAAAGATGAACAAGAACGGATCGAACACATTACAACGTATCTTCCTGTAGCCAGATATTATTTTCATTTAGCTGGGAATTTACGGAAAAATCTGTATCAGGCAGTGGAGGATCTGTATCAGGAGAAAGAAAAAGAACTGGGCAATACGGATGCAATGAGAAATGTTGCACAGATGCAGCTGCTCCGGATAATGGACAGGTATTGGATGGATCAAATCCATCGGCTTGAATTATTAAAAGAAGGAATCAGTCTGCAGTCATATGCTCAGAGAGATCCGATCATTATATATAAGGAAGAAACATATCTTGCATTTGATGAAATGATTGACTGCATCACCCAACTTTTTATATCAAATTTAACATACAAACAGGAAAAAATAATACAATTTGCGTGAACAGCCCTTTTAAACGCGTGAATTGACAATCACATTTGTGGAATTATCTGTTTTTTTATGATATTCTATATGTACGCAGATTGCAAAAGGAAAGGGGTAAATATTGAATGGGAATTCTGGAACTGCATCATGTCGGGTACATATACAGTACAAAATATCAGAAAGTAGAAGCTTTGAAGGATGTCAGCTGTGTATTCGAGACGGGTCTTCTGCAGGCAATTGTGGGGCGTTCGGGAAGTGGCAAAACTACGCTTCTGTCACTGATGGCAGGGCTTGACCTGCCTTCATCCGGTGAAATTCTCTGTGCGGGAAAGCCCACATCTTCCATGAAGCTGGATGAATACCGGAGGGACAAGGCGGCAGTTATCTACCAGAATTTCCGTCTGCTTCCATTGCTGACCGTTGCGGAGAATGTCATGTATCCCATGGAGCTGAAAGGAATGAATGCGAGAGCTGCCAGAAAAAAAGCCACAGAGCTTGTGGCCCGTGTGGGATTGCCGGAAAGTGTGCTGAACCGTTATCCGGCGCTGCTGTCCGGCGGGGAACAGCAGCGTGTGGCCATCGCCCGTGCCCTGGGAATGGATACGAAAATACTCCTTGCGGATGAGCCGACCGGAAATCTTGACACCGCCAACGGGGAAAATATTTTCCGTATTCTGCAGTCTCTGGCACACGATAACGGTTATTGTGTGATTGTAGTAACCCATGATGACGGGATGGCGGCGAGGGCAGACCGGATCCTGAAGCTGGAAGACGGAAGAGCAGTCAGGTAAGGGGGCGGGGGATAGCTATGTACGTACGCAATGGTATCAAAACAACTCTCCGGGCCGGAAAAAGATCGCTGCTGTTCGGGTTGCTGATTTTCCTGCTTACGGTGACCGTTACGCTGGGTGCCGGCATGTGGGTTTACTGCTCCCGGATGCTGGCGCAGTGCGATGAATCCTACACTACGATTGCCCTGATCGAATATATCGGTTCGGATTATAACAACCAGGATGCTGCAGATGAATTTTCACGAAATGCTGCACAGGAGATGAAATCGGTGGATATCGGGGCGCTCGATGGAGTGAAGCTTTGGGAGCCATCGGAGAATACGCTGGTATCCATACAGGATTATAAAAGGAATTCAGGAGAACTTCCCTGTGGGGATAAGGCAGTTCTAGAGGTGAGCCGCTTTGTTTCCATTCCAGTGACAGCAAACGGCGATTTCGAGGACGAAACACTTCTTCCCCAGGATTGTGTTGTTTATGATGCGGACAGGCGGCTGTGGATCGTCCGCGGGGAAGGGAAAGAGATGGAAGCCTATCCGGTATTCACCGAAGGCGGCGTGAAGGCTCTTACAGAGCAGGAACTGCCGGACCGCTATATTATTTTCAATGAAATCACATCCGAATATCAATTGGTATCTCCCGATTCTGTTTATGAAAACAGGGTCGATACCCGCAGCCGGCAGGTTCTTTTTCCTGTGGACGGGCAGAAGGAAAACCTGCCCTATTATACCTGTTCCAATGGCCGGTATACAGGGACCTATGAGAGCGACAGTTATTCTGCTTATGTCAGCCGGGTGCTGTATGCTGCGGATGATATCGAGGGAAAGCTGATCATGCTTGATCCAGGGAATACGGATTTTAAGCCGGAGAGCGGTGAAAGGTACCTGATTCATGCTGATAAAATCATGGGAAGCGGTGGAAATGGGTCGTATTCTGTGAGCAGCTTTTATGATGGCTGTGAGGAGCTGCCCTACCGGAAGATCTCCGATAAGCCGGAAACGGAGGGTGACGGCATTTTTCAGGAGTACAGCCAAACCTATCAGATTGCCGGCAGTTATGCCCGAATGGAAGCGAGCAAGGATGTTTCTTCCCTGGAAGTATTCCATCAGGGAACTTTATACCTGAAAGAAGGCCGGTTTCCGCAGGAGGGGGAAACCTCTGCCTGTGTTATCAGCGGCACCACCGCCCTTTCCATGAAAATCGACGTGGGCGACCGTATTTGTGTGACAGAACTGGTTTCTAAGCCTTCTGACCGGTTTGACATGGAACCTTCGGCTCAGGGGCCGGTGTCTCTGACCGTTGTGGGCATTACAAACGAAAGCCGTGATTATGACGGATGCCTGTGGACTTCGGGGAATGTCTTTTCATCTGACGGCCAGGTCTCCGGAGGTGCTGCAGGTTTTACTTCCCCGAAGTTCGGCTATCAAATCGGCAGATGCGTGCTGGATAATGAAAGTGCTGCAGACACCGTTGAACGGATAGAAAATATGCTGCCGGAGCAGGTCCATGTGACACTGTTTGATCAGGGCTATGCAGAAATGTCACGTCCTTTGAAAATGCTGCTTTCCATTGCAAAGGCGGTGACAGCAGCAGGAATCTGTGCCACGCTGGTGGTACTGCTCTTGTTTGCTTATCTGTTCGTGGCAAGACAGAAGGAAACGGTGTCTGTTCTGTCCTCCCTTGGAACACCGGAGCGTAAAATCGGTCTGTGGATTTTGTCTGGTGCAGCTGTAGTATCCGGTGTTTCTGTTATCTTTGGGGGAATCGCCGGAGGTATGGTGTTCGGGCGCGTACTGGATATGACCCTGCGTGCTGCGAAAGGGCAGTATTCTGTGGATAGACGATACAGTGAAACAGCAGTGGGTGCTGCCATGGATGCGATTGATTCCGGGAATCTTCCTGTCCGGGTCATTGCAGCAGTATGTATGGCGGTATTTTCCATGGCCATGATGCTGTGTATTTTATTTTTACAGGGAATGCACCGGACGGGCAGTCCGAAGAAGGGAAAAAGCCGTGTCCGTGTTCCTAAAGATCAGACCTCTTCCCGGGGCAGGGGAACCGCCCGATATGCGCTGCTGGCCGCAAAGAGGGGCGGCTGGCGTTCCGGCGTTGTCATGGGCGTCGCCCTTGGGTTATCCGTGTTTCTCGGGATGCTTGCCGGTTCCGTACAGGATAAACAGACACAGCTTGACGATATTTATCACAGCACCATGGAAGGTTATATTGTTGATACAAGCGGGCGCAGTGCCCTGGGAGTCGGTGTGCCCTTTTATGAGGTGCAGGAATTATCCTCTTCGGGCCTGTTGAATGAAATCCTTGTAAGTACCGGCTATCATTACTGGTTTGAGGGAGAGATGCCTGACTTCGGCAGCGGGCATTCTTCCGGGGACCGGATGAATGCATGGCTCAGAAAACAGCCGGAGATTACAGCCCTGAACGGATTAAGTGCTGCACCTGAATTTTTCTATCATCAGAAGTGGGAAATACAGTGGCTTGAAGGCTGGAATGAATCCATGTTTTCGGATGACCGGTATGAACCGTTTTTGGCCGGATACGGGGAAGGTATGCAGTATCCGGCGCTGGCAGGCCGGAATTTCATGGATGAGCACCATCTGTCCCCGGGGGATACTGTGGAACTGTGGACCAGGGCAGATACTGCCGGCGGAGATTACATAACAGCACCGGTTACCATACAGATCGTCGGTACATATATGCAGAACAGCAGTAAAAACAGTATCTACGTTCCGCTTTCCTTCTGCTGTCCGCCGTCTCTGATCTGTACAGATGAAGCGGTCAACACGGAAAATCCTTCATGGATGCAGGATATGGATGCACTGGAGCGTTATAACGCCAATGCCGGATCCACGGTATTTGATACCTGCCGTTTTTCTTTGAAATCAGCCGGCGTGCTGGATCATTTCAGAGATTATCTGGAGGAAAAAGAATTCAGCGCAGTGGGAAATCTGAAACGCATCCGGACGACGATCCTGCTGAAGGACAAGAGCTTTACGGAAGTGACAGGAAATCTGGAACGGTACATGACATTTACGGATATCCTGCTGCCCGCATTGATGGCAGTAGTGGGATTGATGGGCTTTGTAATTTCCTGGCTTATGATCAATGGCAGGAAAATGGAATTTGCCGTAATGCGGGGGATCGGTGCAGGCAGGGTTACTGTGTTCTTAACATTTTTTATGGAACAGATGCTCCTGTGTCTTGGCGGCAGTATCCCCGGAATCCTGCTCCTTTTATTGATGGGATACGGGAAGACTGTATGGATCGCTGCAGGAGCAATCATCCTGTGCTATCTGGCCGGCTGTGTCATATCAATTCTGACAGGCAGTAGAATCAACTTAATGGAGCTGCTGACAGAGAAGGAATAGATGAATGATTAAAATTGAAAAGAGTGAGAAATTTTATGAATCATTACAGTATTCTCCTTTTTTTAATTAAATCAATAAAATCACGGCGTAGTGGTGTCAGATAGCTTTTTCCAATGGGAATACGTTCCTGGTTTGTAAGCAGAATTTCCTTATTGGTCATATTTTCGATATACTGCAGGTTCACGATCAGGGTACGGTGACACTGGGAAAACTGGGAAGGAAGTATTTTCAAAACATCTTTTATTGGTCTGGGAATCTGGTACTGTTTTTGAACCGTGATCACATTCGTTGAGTGATTGCTGCTGGAAAAATAGATGATTTCCCGGTAGGGAATCTGAATCCAGGTAT
Source organism: Lachnospiraceae bacterium (assembly GCA_022774705.1). Lineage (GTDB taxonomy): Bacteria > Bacillota > Clostridia > Lachnospirales > Lachnospiraceae > TWA4. Next base: position 14,653 of record JALFLM010000029.1, read on the forward strand.
CCTTGACCCGGTAAACAAAATTCTGAGAGCATGTTTTTTCAAGTACCTGGTTCATGCAATGGCTGATTTTATCATAAGAGGCAGGCTTTAACAGGTAGTCCAGCGCATGAACCGGATATCCTTCAAAAACAAAATCCTGAAAATTTGTCAGAAAGACCAGTTCTCCTGTGTAGGAGGCAGAGCGGATTTTCCGTGCAATATCAATACCATTCCCACTGCTGTCCGTGCTGTCCAGTATGATGTCAATAAAGATAATATCGTATTCTTCGGGGTCATGTCCGGCGAATTCTTTTTCTGATGATACGCTGTCAATCTGAAGATGACATTTTTCTCCGGATGCCCACTGCAGCAGTAAATCGGTCAGCTGATGGACATAGATGGATTCGTTTTCAATAATACAGCAGCTTAATTTCATGGCGTTCCTCCTGTGGGTGGGTTAAGGGAAACAGACAACGGTATGACAATATTTACATGGAAGGAGTCTTTTTCCGGGGCAAGAGTCAGGAAACCACTGGCGTCTGAAACGATTTGTTTGATTCGTTTCAGCCCGATACCGTGTCCGATTTCTTTTTTTGTGCTGATCAGTTCATTGGAAACATCAAACCGGTGATTTCCGGAAGATGAGTTGCTGATATCGAAAAAAAGGAACTGATTGTAGGGTTTTATTTCCAGCCGTATGTATTTTTCCTGTGTTTTCTCCAGTTTTTCGCATGCATCAATGGCATTATCAAGAAGATTACCCAGAAGAGAAGTCAGTTCCAGATTGTCAAGCGGGAGTGATTCCGGCAGGAAAATACTGTGCGTGAATGCAATACCGCATTGCTGTATCCGTGGGAGCTTACTGGACAGAACCGCGTCAATCACACTGTTTCCGGTTCTTACCAGCCAGCTTCCTTTTTCCAGTTCATGGCTGATCTCATGCAGGTATTCCTGAATCTGTTCCCACTGCCTGGATTCTGTCATTGCCTGCAGCGCAGATATATAGTGGTGGAAGTCATGCTTCCAGGTACGGAGCATCTGGTTGGTGTTGCTGATCAGTTCATATTGCTGCTTTTCAAACAGTTTCTGCCGGTTTTCCTCTGTCAGTTCGAGATTTTTCTGATAGAGCAGTCCGATAGCATGAAGAAGGAAAATGGACAGGAACAGAATCAGGATAAAGACGGCAATTGAGAAAAACAGGATATTTTCTATAAATCGGTCGATCTGTTTCAGATACAGCAGCAAATCCAGAAGGAGTTCTACCGATACGATACCAAAAGCAATCATCATAAAAAAAACAGCCTGCAGATACCAGGGAAGAATCAGATTCTGCTTTCTGGTTCTGGTTAACAGGAAAACCGAACAGAAACATACCAGAAGATAGATGAAGGTCATCACATAAGTAATCGGATATTCGTAAAGGCGTTCAGATGCAGAATAATCCGTTAATAAGCCTCCCGACAAAAAAGTAACTGTATCGGCAAAAACGACAATTACCATGTAGATGCTTCCCCAGAAAATCTTACGGGTAACAGGAGAAGTACTGATTACGTATGCGATAGCAATGTGCAGAAAAAGGGTAATCCACATGCGCAGACCGTCAGGGACAGATAAATAATTCATGGCTGTCACAAGAGAAAATTCAAGTAAGAAACAGACTGCCATCAGGCAGCGGGAAGGTTTCAGTTCCAGCTTACCTGCTAACAGGTAGAAAAACAGAACTGTTTCAATCAGGGTAATAACCGGATCGAAAAATATTTGCAGTAAAAAACTTACCATGGAGAAATTGTCCACCTTTCTTTTGCAATCTGTGTACATATAGAATATCATAAAAAAACTGATAATTCCACAAATGTGATTTGCAGTTCACGCGTTTAAAAGGGCTGTTCACGCAAATTGTATTGGCATTACCGGTGCACAAGAAATGCCCGAACATTTTCCGCCCGGGCGCTCTCGGTATCAATTATTAATCAGCTCAAACTTTACAATTTCCTCTGTCTGTGTCTTGCAAGTGTTCCTCTTCCGTACCCATTCCATCTGCTTTCTGGCTTTCAGCTTTTTCGTCGCGCCATATTGTTTTCCAGCGACCTAACGATCAGTTCCATGCGGTATCGTGCCGCTTCTTCAATCTCGGTGTAATATTTTCTTACGCGTACTCGGCTATGGCTATAGTGCGTTTGTTTTTTCCCGTTCATTCTATTCCTCTATAACCGACAGAAGCTGATCCTCCATGATGTCAACGGCATCATCCTGGAAATGAAGTGTTTCTTTCGGAACCGGTTTTTTTCCGGTACTCAGATAGTTCAGATAGATTAACTCACTGCTGTTATTGAGCTTGGCAATAATCGTATTGTATTTCTGCTTGACTTCATGCTGGGTCATATGCAGCATTTTCGCTACAGTACTGTAAGGCAGCGGTTTGGAATCTTCAGGATTCACTTTTGTATAGAAGATGGCGATTTCCTCATCGTCCAGAACCTGTCGGATGGCCCGGTTAATGATCTCCTGATGTTCGGAGCGCAGACATTCTTCTTCCGGGGTAGGTGTATTGGACCGTACGGTATAGGCATCATCGATTGTGGCCCTTCTGGAATTGGAAGCGTAATATAAGGTTGACTTGACGATTTTCAGAGAGAGCCCCGTGCGGTTGGATATCATGTATTCATCACAGTCTGCGCCAATTGATTCATAGTACGCAACGGCCGACCTTACCAAGGAAACATTTTTGGCATCATACTGTGTCAGATTCTGGGAGTAGCTGCGTATATAGGCGGTAATCTCTTCCCGGATCCGCGTCACGAAAAAAGTGGTTGGGGTACTCCGGTACGGATCATATTTCTCATAGATTTCAAAGACCTTTGCGGCAACCGACTGTAAAACGTCAGCCCGGGAGTCATTGTACGTGATATATTTGCTTGTGATTGCTTTATATTCGGAAGATACGTAGGCGACAATACTTTCCCAGAAACTGGTTTTGATGGCATCGATTTCCCATTCTTCTTTTTTTGTGAGCCTGCGTACCGATTGGATCAGTTTATAATAGTTCAGTCTTCGGAAGCCCTTCACAAATTGATACTGCGCTTCCCCAAATTCCCGTTTTTCAGCAATAAACCGGATCAGTTTGTAAATCTCTTCCCGGATTCCATTCAGATATTCCCGTTCCTTATCGGACAACGTGCGGGATTCCTGCAGTTTCCGGAATGATCTCTCTTCTTCTTTCAAATGAATATAGTGGAGCTGGGCATTGGTGATATCGCTGTTGGCTTGAATGATTTCAGCAGCCTGAATAAACAGATCCTGAAGCTGTAGGACATGGCATTGTTCCTCATCCGTAAAGGGACGCTGTTTTTCTATGACTTCATATTCCTTCAGTTCCTGATTGAGGTTCATCAGATATTTTTTTGCATTTGTTAATTCCTGCGTTGTGTGATCCATTTTATTCTCCTTATGTGTGGTTCTGAGTGAAAGTGATGTTCCCAAACCTGGTGTTACAAGGCGGCTGCTCTACGTTTGACGGCTGCACAAGAGAAACATAAAAAATCCATATTGTAATCAGGGAATGGGAAACTGGCATTTCCGCATCCGGGCGCAGATGCAGGAAATCGGATATTTTGTGTGGCAGATTCATCCGATAGGAATAAAATGGGATATTGTCCCTTTGGCTCATCTGCGCGGAAAATCTGAAAAAGGGGGAGAAGGACTTGAAAAACAGGTCAGGCTTAAAAAAAGGAATAGCGCTGGGAATATCCATATTCGTCATGGCAGCAGTACCGGCTTACGCAGCCAGTATGGATGAGGAATCGGTGGCAGCGGATGAGAAGATGTGGCAGGGCTGGACAGAGGAAAACCGGGAAAATGCATGGAATGCCTATGCGATGACCAACTGGAGTGATATGGATGACCTGCTGAATTTCGGCACGGGTGATTCATCTGCCAAGGCAGAAATTAATGAAACGTTAAGGAAAAAACTGGAAACCGATATTGAAGCCTATCTTACATCAGAGCAGGTAATAAATCTATATGAAAACGGTTCCCTGGGATCGTATGCACCAACATGTTATAAGGAATTGTTGCTTGCCATTGCCGGGAACCTGAATGAGGGAATTTCCGATCCCGGGGATGATATGTTCCATATCAATGAATACTTTAATGCCGATCAGGAGATTCATTCTCGTGAAGATTCGATCCGGTATCTGTTCACATATCTGATCCGGTGCGAAAACACCTACAATCGGTCTCATTCCGGGGCGGTAGATATTTACGTTTCTGATGAAAAGCTCGCAGCAGTCGTGCAGAGCCTTCTGTATGGTTCTGATTTTGCCGTGAATTATGAGGCGTATAATGAGGAAAACGCAAAAGAATACTATGAACGGCATAAGGAAGAATTCATCTTCAGCGGAAAACAGTATGATTTTGCATCCAGAATACTGGATGATTATACAGCAGTAAAAGCAATTGGCCACCTGACCAATTATCAAAGTACCGTATCTGATCACTAAACAGAGGGAAGCCTGATTTTCATTCCTGGAAAAACAGGCTTTTTATTTTGTGGTATACTGACCCAAATAACAGGTTGCGAAGGGGGAAACATCTTATGAAATGTACGGTCTGCAATCAGCAGATGGGTCAGATGCGGGTCATCAGAAACGGAAGAATCTGCGGCAGTTGCCTGGGGAAGCTTCCCCGGTGTGCACGGGAACAGGTAGCACAGCTGTCAGACTGGCAGATCCGCCGGATCATCCGCCTGTTTCATGCACCAAGTCATGATCACTGGCTGGCTTACAACTGGTTTCGAATAAGCGATCATGCAATCTGCTTTTCCGACAGGGAGATTGAGCTGAACTGTCTGAACAAAATCTGGCTGGGATTTCATCTGAACGGTCAGGCGGGAAAACAGGCAAAAGGCAGGCTGCTGTTGTGTATCGAAACAAGAGAGCCCGGGATTATCTTCCGGGAAGAACTCTTTCCTTATGATATAACGGTGCCATATCAGATCCGGGGAACACGGATCTATTATGGATTTCCACCGGAACTGGTGGATACGGTAAATGCCATCCAAAAAGCGTTGGATCAGAAGCGTTATGATCTGAGCTCGTTCCGGGAAAATCCGGGCAGAAAGAACAGCAAAACCAAGGGAACAGGAAAAAACTGGAGAAGGAAAGGAACATGAAAATTTCCCGGAATCAGAACTGGAAAAAGCCATGAAGCTGTATTCGGTTTCTATTCCGTATACAGAAAAGCAGATCCGGCATATACGAAATGAACTGATCAAAAGGAATCATCCGGACGTGACGGAAAATGGGGGAGGTGACGCGGAAAAATGCAGAGAGATTCTTCAGGCATACCAGATTCTGCTGAAATACATAAGCCCGGAAACAGGAGATTCCGGTTCGGAAAATTCATGAAAAAACTGTACCGTTATGTCCTGTTTTGGGTGGCAGTGTGGCTGGTATTCAACTGCCTGTTTATGGTTGTTTTTATACCCAGCGGTTCCATGAAGAACACCTTGAATGAATTTGATTGTGTGCTGGCGGTCAGATATGGCAAAGAAGAGATTGAAAGATATGACATCGTAGTTTTTCATTCCATAGATGGGCCGGACAGATACATGATCAAACGGGTGATCGGTCTGGGTGGGGAAACAATCGAAGTGAAAAATGGATCCGTTTATGCAGATGGGGTGAAATTGCGGGATGATTTTATTTTAGAGAAAATGAATTCTGACGGTGATGGCACCTATGAAGTTCCGGAAGGATGCTGTTTTGTGATGGGCGATAACCGAAACGAATCGTATGACAGCCGTTACTGGAACAACAAATATGTTCCCCTGGAAAAGATTGAAGCGAAAGCAGAACTGATTTTTTTCCCGCTATCCGATATGGGATTCCTGAGGACAGAGAATATGATGGAAAGAGGGATGGACAATGAATAAATTATTAAACAGGATTGCAAAAGTGACAAAGCCGATTGTTTTTCTTTATGAGAAGATCTGTTCAGAGGATGCAAAGGAGTTTCTTCCTTCAATCCTTGCATCCATCTGGATGGGCATGGTTTTTCTTTCATTCTTTATCAATACGTTTCCCTGGAAATCGATGGGTGAGTTTTTTCTTGCCTTTATCGTTGCAGCGATTACAGGGAGCATCGGGATGACGGTTATCATGTATGGAATTTCCTTCATCCTGATGATCCTGCAGTTGGTACTATGGCCGGTTGTGATGCTCCACAGGCTCTGTGTGGCAGTGAGCCGGGCCGGGAAGGATACCGGGAAAGATCTGACACTGGAGGACTTTATTGCCATGGAGAAAGATCAGCCGGTGAATTCTGTAACGTTTTTATGATGTTTGGATTTGCTATACAATGATTTCGGGAAAGGCAGCTGTGAAAGGCTGCCTTTTCGATGGTTCAGCAGAATGAACCGGATACGGGAAAAATGGAACCGGGTTCCATTTTCCAATCCGGGAATCAGTGAATTCGTACCGTTTTCAAATACCATATTAATCACGAAATCTGGTACGAGAAAGGAAAACAAAATTGAAAAGAAAAAAGACGTTATGGCGGAGGTGTCTGCGGACTGTTCTGGTATTACTGATGTGCAGAACTCTGTATGCTGTTCCAACCCCGGGAGTGAATACGGATTTTTTTCAGCAGCTTTTAAAATCCAGTGATTCCTTCCTGTTTCTGAATGTGATCAGCGGCGGCGGATTATCCGGTCTGTCGATTGCTGCGCTTAATATTACACCCTATATCAGCGCAACAATTTTTATGCAGCTTTTGGGAATAACCTGTTCCAGAGTACGGAATCTGCAGCAGGGAATGGAAGATGAACGGAAACTATACGAAAAAATCACACTGGTTACGGCTGCAGCTTTTGCATGGATTGAAGCCCTGGGAATGGCGGTTGTTTTTGGAAAGAACGGATTATTGCTGAACGATCAGAAACAGTGGATCCTGGCGGCAGCGGTCATCTGGACGGCCTGCTCCATCCTGATGGCAGGTATTGGAAGGAAAATGGAAGAACGGAAGGATCTGTTTATCGGGAATGGAATTTCTCTGATGCTGCTTATGAATCTTTTATCTTCCTATCCTTCGGATTTCCTCCAGCTGCGGCAGATCCTTCTCTCAGGGGACTCATTTGGAAAAAAAGTGGTTATGGTTTCAGTAACTGGTTCCCTGATTTTTCTTTTTTTCCTCTACACACTTTGGCTTCAGGAAACAGAAAAGGACATCGAGGTTATTTATTATGGCAAAGCTTCCATAGCTTCTGTTCAGGGTATTGAAAAGACGACCATCCCGGTTAAATTATGCCCCGGAAGTGTAATACCGGTTATTTTTGCCTCATCGGTGTTGTCTTTACCTGTCATGATCAGTTCCCTTCTGGGAAAAGAAGAATTGCTTATATTTCGGATTTTGAATACCGGTAACTGGTTCTCGTCGGATGATCCCGTCTGCACAGTCGGTGTTCTGATTTATGCTGTGCTGATTGCAGGCTTTTCGTATTACTATGCGGAAATTCAGATGAATCCAACGGGGCTTGCAAATGAGCTGCGTAGGCATGGCGGAATGATTGCAGATGTGAGACCGGGACAGCCTACTGTGGATTATCTGAGGAAACAGATAAAAGCAACCGTTGGAATGGGAGCAGCAGCACTTTTGCCCGTGGCAGTGATTCCTTCTTTCATCAGCGGAGTCTTTCAGGTACCAACCCTTTCTTTTATGGGAACCTCTGTTTTAATCACAGTATCCATCATAAACGACAGTCTGCGTACATTTCGCGTGGAACAAAAGGCGGAGAAATATCAGAAAAAGGAGACTCTGATCGGATGAGTATTTTTACGAGATTAAAAAAAGAATGGCAGCAGTTAAGAAGCCCTGCTTTATTTCCGGCAATCCGAAGGACCATTTCCATTATGATCATAACAGCAGTTATCAGCAGTATACTGGCACTGGTGAATTCCGTGATTACAGGTGGCATAAACATACTTTTATAAAAGCGGGAATTCCAGCAAAAGGGAGCTCCATGCGGGCTGTCTTTTTTCTGACTTCGTATAAAAAGAGAATCCGGAATAGACATATTTTCAATAAATAATCATTGTACAGGAGCCATGGCAATGGCATCAGGCAAAGGAGGAAACGATGGATACAGTTGTAGAAGAGACAATTGATATGGAACACAGTACATTTGATTTTTCCACAGATGCAATCCAGCGACTGGAAGAAGACTGCGGACTGGCAGAAAGAAATCGAAAGGGAATAGGATTTCAGATCCGTGCAGTTTGCAGAGAAGAAACGGTTACTCTGTATTTTTCAGGTATTCCGAAAAAATATGAAAAAGCAGTCACAGGTCTTTATCGGAAGAATATTTCTGCAGCTTTTGCATTTGTGAAAGAGTTTCTAAAGCCGGTTTATGTAATCACGAATGAAGAATATGCATCCTATTCCGGTATCGTAGAAAAACAGATCCATACCTGTATGGAAGAATTTCTCACAACGATGCTGGAAGAAGGATTTGAAGGTTTTATGGAACGTGTCATCCAACAGGACAACCTTCTGAAATTCCGCTATCTCCTGCAGAAAGTCTGTTTTGATGCAAAATCAAAAGCATGGAAGCTGCCTTCCGGAGAATTGTGGACAGGAGAAAAATGGATCGATTCGGAGAAAAGAACCCGGTGGAAAGGGATGGAAGCACTCTGGAAAACTGCTTTACAGGACAGTATTATTTCAGATCAGGATGATTTTCCGACCATGGCGAATAAAGTTGCCAATGGATATGCTGCCTGCCGGTTTTATTATCATGTGATCGAAAATCTGGAATACGATGTTTCCAACAAAGTCTGGAAACTGCCTGGTGGTGAATTCTGGAATGGAAAAGCCTGGGTTCTGGATGGAGAGGAATTCCCCGGAAAATACCGGGATCCGGGGATGTGGGAAATGCTGCTGGATTAATGGAAATCATAATGCATTGTGGTTTCACAAAACAGGGTTGCCAAAGAGGCAGCCCTTATTTTTGCAGCTAATTAAGAAAAAGAATGAAAGAAACTGTGAACAGTGTTTTCCTGATCAGGGTGTTTTGCCTTTGATTTTACAGAGCAAAAAAATGTATACAGAAAAACGGCTGTATGTTAGACAAAATCATGTAAAAATTACAAAAATATATTTTTTTCAACAAAAGAGTTACTTTTTATGTTCAAATAGGATATATAAATAGATGGGTTTTGGCAACGGTAAAGAAACCTGTCTAATCTTTCTATAAGAGGCAGCTGCATGTTATTTTATTTATCACTTATTGATACGGAAGAAGAAAAAAGTAAATTTGAGCAGTTATATCATTTATATCGGTACACGATGCTGCATGTTGCAGTCAGTATTTTAAAGGAAACTCAACTGGCGGAAGATGCGGTACATGAAGCATTTATCCGGATTGCAAAAAATCTTCATAAAATCGGTGAGGTATCCAGTCCCCAGACGAAAGGTTTTGTGGTTATTATAGTAAAGAATATTTCGCTTACGATGCTGAAGAAGGAATCTCCGAACATGGAGTATCTGGATGCGCATGAAACGGATTATCTGGAAGCCCGGATTCATGTGGAAGAAGAATGTCTGAATAAGCTTCTGCTGGAACAGGTCGTGTCTGCTGTACGTCGGCTTCCCGAAAAGTACAGGGATATTTTATATCTTTATCTGGTTGGAGAATATTCAATCGGTGAGATAGCGAAGATGCTGAGACTTCCGAAAGAAACCGTAAAGAAACGGATTCAGCGGGGGAGGAAAATGGTAATGACCACATTACAACAGGAAGGAGTGGATCTGCATGAATGATGAATTGCTGAAACAGGCACTGGAAGAAGTAATGATCAGGGAACTGGATTCCATGCCGGGTGAATCTGAACTGCAAAAAAGATACCGTTTCAGCGAGGATTTTGAAGGAAAGATGGATCTTCTTATCAGAGCAACGAACAGACGCTATGTAACAATTGGAAGGTACACAATCCGAAAGGTAATGCTGGCTGCATTGCTTGCAGTCCTGTTTCTGACAGGGTGTATCGGAATCAAACCGATCAGAGAAGCGGTCATCCATTTTCTGGTAAAAGAGAACAGTGATAATTCAGATATTGTTTTTCTGTACCATGATGAACGGAAAGATGCTGGATTTGTGATACATGAGCCTGATGTACCGGACGGATATGTGATACGGTCTGAGTATAGAGATGAAGGCTATTATGAAGTGAATTATTCAGGTTCAGATCATGAGACCTTAACTTACATTCAGATGATTCCGGATGGAACAAACATAAATGTTGACACGGAAGACATATCCCTGAATCACATAGAAATACATGGATATGAAGGACGGCAGTATTCCAAAGAAGGTACGAACAATATCTTCTGGACAGATGAAAACTGTTTTTACAGTCTGTCCGGAACATGTGAAATGTCTGTTCTTGAAAAAATGGCAGAAGAATTAATGGAGAAAAAATAAAAAAATTTCAAAATCTGTCCCCAAATCACCATCATTTGAGTTTTATATATGTAACGAAAATATAAAACGAAGGGTGGTGATTTTTATGTGGTTGAAAAAGTTTGTGGTATGTTTTCTGGCAGCAGCTTTACTGAAGTAATGGCGGCTGTATAATGGTACTGTAATTTAAGACACTTTTCGAGACATTTTATAATGAATCTGATATACTACTATTTTGAGAGGTTAATAAAATGTGTAAAAAAAAATTTGTGAAATTTATGTGTTTAATTTTCCTACTGGAATTATTTGTAATACCTATCAATGCTATGGCGAAAACGTCAGATGAAACAGACTATATTACATTACTTATCCAAAAATATATGTCTTTCAGATACAATTTGACAGATGAAGTTGCAGAAGAATGGAAAGGCATTAGTGTTGAGGGAATATTTAATGATGAATTACGTCGTGTAGAATTGATAGAAACTCATGGAATCGTTAATATTAATTCATCATACGATATTGTAAATGTTGAGTTTTCTGATCCTTTTATAGAAGTAAGAATTTTGGAGTCTGTTTATTATGATGATAGTGTTCCAAAAGAAATAATTCACGAAATTACAATTATGTGTGATAATAATCATGATTATATTATACTTTCAGATAGTTATAGAGAGGATTATATTGATTTTATATCATGTTCCTATATTGAGGAAAAAAAACAGGATGAACTCAATGCAATTGCTTCTACTTCTTGTATCTTATATATAGCAGGACAAGAAATTGGATATGCAGAAACTGGTGATAATATAACAAAATATGGTGAATGGTATGGACTTAATGGACAACCGTGGTGTCATATGTTTGTTTCGTGGTGTGCAAATAAGGCAAAGATAAGCACGTCAATAATACCTAAAACAGCAAGTTGTGATACAGGAATGAATACTTTTAAAAATTGGGGTAGATTCAAATATAGTAAGGCTAACGGCGGAAGTTATACTCCCAAAATAGGGGATATTATTTATTTTGGAACAAAATCAGATTCAACTCATGTAGGCATTATTTCTATGGTATCTGGTAGTAATATTACTACGATTGAAGGAAATGCTAATAACCAAGTTCGAAAAAAAACGTATACTCTTACAAATTCTTCAATTGTTGGTTATGGTACACCAAAGTATGCTACGTCGCAACATAGTTTCAGTACATATGGTACAAAATTTAAATGTTCAAATTGTGGTATAATAGTGTCTCAAATACCGAGCGTTTCTTCAATAGAATGATAATTAATAAGGCGGTAGCATTTATGTGGAAAAAATATTTGACTATTTTGTTTGTATTTTGTTTCCTTTTAACCGGATGTGAAAAACGTGATGAAAACACAGAAAATATGGATCAGAGCTTTATGGAAAAAATTATAAATAAAACCGATTCGGATACTTTGGATAAACCAAAAGATAATCTGCTGCCAGAAGATTTTTTCAATAGTGAAGGTTTTGAAGATAAAGACTTTGCGAATTTTTGTTTGAGTTCTATTTATGATTCTCCGAAAAATGTTGATTTGGAAGAACTTTTCTACAACGGTTTTGGCTTGGAGATAGACGCGTCAGACAGAAATTTTATTGAAAAACAAAAAGTGGATATGGATTTTGATATCATCAAACTTCCTGCCACTGAAATGGACAGAATTTTGAAAAAATATTTCGGAATCACATTGGAAGAATCAAATTGGGTTGGTATACAAAATTTTTACCATAATACAGACGAAAACATTTACTATTTAGTACATAGTGACAGTCACCAATGGTGTATAAATGTATTGGATCAGTATATAGATGAAGAAGGAAATATAAATATGATTTATTCAAAATTGGGTGGCAATGAAAGATATAGGGCTGTTGTAAAAAAAGAAGGAGAGAATTATATATTCCATTCAAATCAATTGTATACTGCGTCAATTCAATAATTCTAGTTATTTTGATATTTGTAATGATTTTAGGTGAGATGAGTGTTACTATTCACTTGTTAGCTTAAACATAAGAAACCGATGGTGTAGCCTCACTATATATCAGCCGGAAGCCATCGGTTTTCTTTATCAGATTATCCCGACACTCTGTCAGAGATGGAATCATGGAGTCATCGAATCAAACATTTGAAGATATTTGTTTTTTTGACAATAATAAAAAGCTGATTATGGGAACAGTAACCCATGAATATATTTCTCATGCATTTCCCGTTGATTCCTGTTTTGAGGAAAAAATATTATCGTTCGGAAATTGGATATATAGAAGCTCAGCGGATGTGCTACTCCGTTACAAGGCTATGATTACCGAATTCTGCGGCAGGGGCGATGAGGTTCGCATGCATCTGCATATTTTTCCTGGATTTATGTCTGTCTACACGGGAGGAGGACGGCTGAGGGTTTACGAGGGTTTCCGCTGGTTCTGAGCTTCAAGACACCGGAAGTTATAGCGAAGATGTTGAGACTTCCGAAAGAAACCTTGAAAAATGGCAGAAGAATTAATGGAGAAAAAATAAAAAAATTTCAAAATATGTCCCCAAATCACCATCATTTGAGTTTTATATATGTAACGAAAATATAAAACGAAGGGTGGTGATTTTTATGTGGTTGAAAAAGTTACTGGTATGTTTTCTGGCAGCAGTTTTACTGATTTCTTCGCCAACATCAGTAATGGCGGCTGACAACAATGAATCAGCGGTATCTCCTTGTAATCTGTATACCAATCAGGTGATAACAAAATTTACAATCAGTTCTGCCGGAACAGCGAATCTTCTAACCAGAGTAAGTGGATACGAGTCTCTGACAACCAGAGTATCTGTATACGTATATCTGCAGAAGTATCAAAATGGAACCTGGAAAACCATTAACAGCTGGTCACAGGCAACATCTGCATCAAGCCTGACACTTACAAAAAGCGTTGCAGTGGAAAAAGGATATCGATACAGAATGAAAGTATCAAGTTATGTTTATTCAGGCAGTGATTCGGAAAATATTGTGAAGTATAGTGTTGAAGCAAAATATTGATTTTTCCGGGGACAATTAGCAAGCAGAACAGTTTTCTTTGTACGGAACATCTTGGGATGTTATAAGACTGTGGATTGAGGCGAGCATATTGATTCACGGATGTCTATTGATGTCTTTCGCAGAAGGGCGGATTATAAAAATGAAAGATTATCAGAACCTTATCGCAGGAATTTTAATATCACTTTCAATAGTGATAGCAGCTTACATTATAGCGGGGGCAATTGAGACAGGCTGCAATTATATAGGTGCTAGAATAATAAATCTGGGAGATTTTATTATGTCAAGCTTTAATTGACAGGTTCAAAATTTTTAATGATACATTTCAGATTCAAAAAGTGGTGCACCTATAGTAATGAGGTGATTCCAATGAATACAGTAAAATCTATTTGACTCTGAACAATCACAAATATAATACGAGTAGTATCAGAAACTCACTAAGTATTTAGCCTGAGCACGATTTTTTGTTGAGGGTTTAGTTCAGTTCATCTGCAGGAAACTGCCAGACAGAAAAAACGACATGCGAAAAAAAGCCTGCCATAAAGGATTTTTGATAAACTGGATATAGATGATATTTGGATCTTGTGCCTGTTTTACAGGAGTCCGGTTCTGTATCTGGCATCCAGATGGATGCATATACCGATAATATTTTCCGGTACTGTTCGGAATCCCGGGGAATGCGGGGCTGGAAATGCAGGTCTCCATGGTTTTTTATATAAACGGTACGGCCATAGCTTCCGGGCGAACATGTTTCTTCATATGGGCAGGAAGCAATCCGCCCGCATTTTAAGGGGCAGCGGTATTTATGGGCATCCTTTACAGGATCATTGCCCCAGGGACACATTTTGTGCCCGGCCTTGCACAGGGGATGTCCCTGTTTATCAGAGGTAACGCCGTCAGGGGCGTTTTCCGATGATTTTGCCCTGCCGTTGATATCGATCAGGGCGTTGATATCCCAGTGTTCCAGAAGTTCATAGATTATCGCTGTCCCATCCCCATCCGGCATTGGGGTCAGAATAATGCCGGTCGCAGTCGTGGCGGTAAGGACAGGAAATGCTGCAGGAAGAAAGATGTTTCCCATAAGGAGAAGAATGGGAGATGACTGCTGTGCCGTCCCCTGAAAGGGTGAGGCCGTCAGGGCTGATCAGTCCATGATCCATGGAAGGAAGGACAGCAAGGGAAATGGAATTGGGAAGGACATCGCGAACCCATGAGGTGAGGCTGGTTCTGGCGGGAGTTTTGTTGAAGAGCAGTACAAAAAGGATAAGGGAACGCAGGATCTGCACCTGGTTTTTTGCGGGTCTGCCGGTACCGGAATAAAACTGAGCAATATAATCACGGACAGGATCAAGGTTAAGAGCAAGGAGCTTCTGCTGCTCTTTGGAATAAAGGTCAAAATGATAGCGAGGGTTATTGCGGGAAAGACTGCGTCCAAAAGTATTAACAATGGTTCGATACTTATTGTGGCTCTGCCATGATTCGGGTTTGAACATAAATATGTCTCCTTTGTCGTATGTAGGTATGTAGTGTTGAAGAGTTTCTATACGACAAAGGGGCCGCACATTTCAGGCAGTTTGTCAAGTGTTTTTTAAAAAAGGCAGATTGTTACAGAAATGCAGAGGTGAAACTGTAAATTTTGATTTGAAAAAGTCAGGAAAATCAAGGGCTTTGAGTTTCCGGGACTATACAGATATAAAAGGGAGGTGGAAGAAGAAAGTTTGAAATCATGTAAAAATCTGTGGATAAGTAGGGGCACACAATGGCTAATAAGAGCAAAAACGGAGAAGCTTTGTTTTGTGTACTCAATTTCGCTGTTTTCGAACCTGATGCAGGGAAAATCCATACCCATGACTCATGATTTAAAGAAGCAAAAAAATGTTTAACAGTCATACTAAGAATTTATTTACCCTGTGATATTTAGAATTATTAAATTTGGTTTTAAACTAAATATTTGACAGGAGGATTGGTAGTTTGATCGATTAATTAAATATTTCATTCAAATTTAATTTAGGGAAGGACTGATTTTGATAGGCAGTGGTTTTATACGAAAAAATATTTATAAAAACATATTGGCAATCTATTTTCTTACCATATGTTATATTATAATTATTATTCGACTATTGAAATTAAACAATGCATATACACTCTCCGGTGAAATATATCAGGATATTACAACTATACTTTTTTGTATACTGATTTTTACTTTTATTATTGATATGATATATATACCAAAAAACAGAAAATCAATTGTATTGGAAATATTCCTGATTGATATGCCTTGTCTGGTGTTAATTATTTACTACTATATTGTGATATTATTTGATCATACAATCGGAGAAGAATTTGTGGTATATATGATGGCTTCTGTTCCCAGACAGTTTTTAATTAGTATTGCCAGCTGTTTATTCTGTGTTGAAATGAAACGCTTCATAGTATTTCTGAAAGACAGAGGATAAGGGAGATTGATCCTTGAGGACAGCAATCCTCTTATTTCTCGAAGGTGTACAAATGGTTAAGGGAATAATGGATTATATTTTAAGGTATTGTTCTTTTGATTAATGTCACGGAAGTTGTTATTTCAATAATAATAGGGAAGAGGGGAAGTTATTATGTTAAAAGAAAAGGTTGTAAAATGTAAGGATTATACTCTGGAATTATTAGTGTTTATATGATTTGTGAGGTGATGTATATGAATAACGCTAAAAGAATGCTTTCTTTTTTTATGATGATTATTTTGGTAGTAACGATTCAGGGAACAACTGTTTTTGCGAATGATTCAGTCGATGCTGTTTTGGTGCCAACAACGGATAAAATGATACAGGACTTAGACATGGCATCACAAAAGTTGGCAGATGGTACAATTAGCAGATGTGAATATGATTCGATTTTACTGGATATTTATCAAATTAAGAATACGCGTTCAAATTTGAAAGCAGCAGTACAGTCAAACGATTATTACCCTGAAGTGCAAACCGGATATATTGACCATGAAGGTGTTGTTTATCTTTACGAGGAAGGACTAAAAAATGCCGCTACAGCAAGCGCTGCTGTTTCACTTTTGCTCAGTGCACTTCCAGGTGCTGGATGGGGTCTTGGCGCAATTAGTGTTATTTGTGCATATGCGGGAAAATCAGCTCTCGAATCTGCAGTTAATCGAGCGTATTTTTCGGGAAAAGGTATTATTGTTTACTATCAGATTCATAAATCAATAACCAGTTTGAATAGAGTAAGGTATGTCGTTGGGTAAGAGAGATATGAAGAAATTTTTCACATTCAAAACATTAAGAAATAAATATAAGATTCTGATATTTCTGATGATTCTTGCATTTATTTGCCAATGGTTTTCAGGGATTTTTGATGGAAGTTCAATTACAACTATCTTACTTCATAACAGTGTGCTTGCTTTTGCATTCATATTAGGTACATTGATTGCAGATTGGATAGAGCTTATAAAGAAATAAGTCTTTCCCCCATCTTAAAAAAGCCTTATCTACGCCATTTTTCGATGATTAAGTGTGTATGATCATCTTTGTAAATGGTCATTCGGATTTCTAAAGAGTGAATATATAGCTTTTGAGTTTACCGAATTTATTCTTGATTGCAATTGCAGACAAATCAAGCTATCACCACGGAAAGCTGTGCGTGGTGATAGCTTAATTAATGCTGAATCACAGACTTAATTGGAGTTTTGAATTTTATACACTTCGTCACAACACAGCGGGGCAATAAGATCCTCGAAGGTCCGTATACTGGTTTCCAGCATGTGGATCACATGCATCCACTCCATGGAAGACAGTTTCATCTTGTTTGTGATGGAATCGTTCACACTTTTTTCTTTCAGCAGCACATTGAGCATCCCGTTTTCTTTTTTGATTACCGGTGCATAGTAATTTTGTATTTCCACTTCCACAGGATAGTTCTGGCCGAAGTTCCATGTAATCCGGATTTCGTATACAAAACTTTTTCCGTCTTCCCGTTGTTTCCGAATCAGTGGTCTGAAACCTGGTTCATAAATGGTAAAGGCCGGAAGACTGGCAATGGATGTGACAGGACAGAGTTTTCCTTCTCTGTGAAGTCTGGCAGCGTCTCTGATTGCGTCCATCTGCTCCTGGTTTTTCGGGTATTTGTTCAGGTTGGACTGCAGCCATTTGTACTGCCTGTTCAGGGCATCGGAACCATTGCCCGGATCTTCGGCCAGTACCTGTGCCGGAGTTTTTCCTTTCATGGTACCGTTTGTAAAGCGTACGGTGTATGCGGGAGAGTCCACTTCATTTCCTTTAACTGCTTTGGGCAGCAGTTCTGCCTCCAGCTCTTTCTGATATGCAAATCCTGACCGCCGGATCAGATCCTCCATTTCACGGATGGGAATATTCCCATTGGCAGCTTTTCTTTCTTCATTGATAATCGTTATGGTAAACCGGCTGAATTTTGAGTGAAATTTCAAAGGAGTGGTTTCTTCAGCTGGAATTTTTGACAGTTCATTGCTGATCACAAACGTCTGGCTGCGTACAATCGACAGTATTTCTTTTGGTCCTTTCATGTTGTCTGTTCCTCCTTGGTAGATGATTGAGCGTTCATCTGTAATATTTGATTTTCAAAACCGGCTTTTCAAAAGAAATCCGGAAAAACTTATTTTACTGGTAAAGAAATCATGAATGAAAATTGCTTTTCGAAAGGAGGACAGGAAATGCTATTGTCAAAGGATGAGGCGGCAGATCTTGTAAAAGGAGAACTGGAAGGGTATCTGCAGGGAATGGGGATCAACACGAAAAAAAACTTCCGCTGTATCAACCCGGCTCATACGGATGATACACACCCCAGTATGGGATATGATGCAAAACGTAGGAGAGTTCACTGCTTTTCCTGTAACTGCAGTTATGATATGTTTGACTTGCTCAGTCTGGAGTATGGCTGGAAGGAGAAAGAGCTTTTCAGAAATGCCTATGAGATGTTTCATCTGGAAGTGGAAGGATATCAGATCCAGGATTCACAGGCCCGGCAGGGAAATCGGAATCCTTCGTTTTATTTAAGCCGGAAAGAAGCCAGACTGATCGGCGTGTATCTTCCCGTTCAGATCAGTGTCCCGAAAATGGAAGAAGAGTCCCTTTCTTATCAGAAAGTCCGCTGCGGCTGGCATGACTTTTTATCAGAAGATGAAATCAAATCCCTGGTGCGGACAAAATCGAAAGAGAAACTTCGGATCATGGATCAGAAGCGCGCACCGCGTCATGTAGTTGTGGAGGATACGTATCGCCAGCTTCTGAAAGACTACCCTCATTTTCCGAAGGATAAACTGAAGGAAATTGCAGAACAATCCTGTACTTTTCCACAGGAAGAGTACGACCATATTACAAGAATCCTGAAAAGGGCTCAGGCCTGATAAGGGGCATCGCACATGCGGTGCCTTTTTCTATGCCAATCTTCCATATTATGAGCAAAATAAACTTCCAGGAAAGGAAATAGAATGAATCAGGAAACAAGAAAAAAGTGCTATCAGGAAACCTATGATTATTTACAGTCGGTTGATGGCATCAGGGATTTGAATTATGCTTATCCACCCGATCATGCAAATTATGAATTTTCGGTTGTTTTGGATGGAATTCCCGTGGAATATCTGCTGCGGGACAAGGTGGATTTGCTTACATTAAAGGCAGTACTTCCGTTTGAAAGTCAGGATCAGGGAGAAATCCATTCATTCTGCAGGCAACTGAAAGAACACTATCACATCCATCTCACCCCGGCATCCAACAAAATTATTCTGAAGAAAACCCCTGTGTTTACCGGTGTGAATGACCGGGAAGCGGCGGAAATGATTCAAAAAGATACGAAAGACTTTATTGCCGCGGTAAAAGAAATCTCTTCTCGGTATGCCGATTTTCTGAAAAAAAAACCGGACATGCAAAAGGAAGATGTGCAGCAGAATCCAACGGAAGAGGATATCCGCACCGAACAGGAATCAGAATGTACAATGGAAAAGGGTGTCAATTCTCCTGAAGAAGCAGCAGAGGAAGCGGAATCTGCTGTACAACCAGAAGACGGTGCGGGGCAGCTCTTTCATAACGAAGAGGAAGAAGTAAAAACAGATCTGGAACAGGCAATGCATTCGCTATATAAGGAATTATGCAGTGAATATCCGGAAGCATCCCGGCGGCTGGGAGTTCTGCTGACGGATATGAACGCTGTTTTTGACCGGAAAATGAAACAGATGGATTACCGGGAGCAGAACTTGTCGGATTATCGGGCATCTCTGGATGAAAGAGAACGGGAAAACGACAAACGGGAACAGGATTTCCGACTGGAATGTGACCGTATAAAAGCGGAATATGAAAGGCAGTTTCAGCAGATCGGAAGTGAAAAAAAGGAACTGGAATTAAACTGGAAAAAGCTTAACCAGGAAAAAGAAACCCTGACTTCCTGGCAGAAAGATATTGAGACACGGGCAGAACTGGTTGACCGAATGCGCGGCGAAAAACAGGATGCGGTCAAATACCGCAGAAAGTGTGAAGAACTGCAGGAAAAAATAGAAGAACTGACCGGGCACTACCAGGAAAAAGAACAGAAATTACGGGCAGAGCTGACAGGGCTTCAGAATCAGGCACCCGGAAATGATTCCGATGAGGATTGTGAGACATTGAAACAAAAACTGGAGAGCACAGAAGAAGCATTGCAGTCAAAGGATGGGGAACTGAAGGAGTTAAGAAAAAGCCTTTATGATGCACAGTTGCTTACGACGTATCTGAAAAAAGAACTGGGCAGTGTTTTAGACGAAAAAGAACAACTGGAGCAGTTACTGAAAGAGGATCCTGCCGGCAAAGAGGAAGAAGGACAGACAGCCCGGTATCAGGAATGTTTCCGTGAATTGGGGATTCCTATGGAGCCTGTTTTGAATGAAGATGCTGTGATTATGACCGGGATGCATGAATCCTGCAAAATAGTGTTTAATCAGTCTTTCTCCATGCTTCATATGGAAAAAGCCGTCCGCAGACCGGCAAGATACCAGAAGCGGATTGATGAATGGAATCAGGAATCTATTCTGGCCGCTTATATGCTGTCCGGAAATTCCGTTATGGCGCGTGCGTCGATCCATGAAAATCTTTCAAAAATAGTACATGATATCATGGTGAAGTTTGGAGAACTCAAATGATGGAAGAGATAATGCACTACCTGATTTCGCTTCACCCGGGCAGACTGTTTTGTAATATCATGTTTTTCTGTATTGTCGTGCTTTTCTCCGTGATAGTTTATGACAAAAAGCTGAAAAGAGCCTCTGCGGAAAACTATATCCGCTATTTCCGTTCATATTATGCCGAAAGCAAAAGCATGCGCAGAGCATGGGAGAACATGGTTTCCCACAGCGCACCGGACTGTATGGAATGTCAGATCATCCAAAAGGCACTTTTTTATCTGGATCACTCCATCTGTCCGGATTATAAAACTGCGGCAAAGATGATTGAATCGTATTTTGAAAGTGCCAGGGTGGAAGAACTGCACCGGCCCTGTCTTGATGCGTTGCAGCGAGACGGAATCTTAAGATTGGAACAGAAGGGGTGACCGCATGGAAAAGGGAAAAGAATTTCTGAAACCGTTCATCATTCCGGGCCTCATCATAACCGTAATGCTGATCGTGGCATTGACGGCTGCCAGAATGGTACTGCCAGTTCTTGAAGAAAAGGAAAATGAGGAAACCCGGATCATAAAAATCACGGCAGTAAATGACAAAAAATATGAAATACAGGAAGAAATTGCACCGGAAGATTTTACGGTAACAGCAGAGTTTGATAATGGAAAAGAAGAGGAACTGGATGTTGACGCGTATGAGATATCCGATACATATGTGCAGCCGGTTGGTGAAAAAACGGAAATTACGGTAACCCTAAAGGATGACAGCAGGATTTACTGTAAGATGGAAGTCGCTGCGAAAAGGGAAAGAATTCTGGGATTCCATTGTGGGTATCCGGATGAATCAAAAGTAGTTGCCGTGCTTTACAGCAACGGGGAATTGTCTTTTGAAGGAGAAGGGGATACGCTGCAGTTTGAAGCAGGGGAATTCCCCTGGATGAATTATGAGGGGCGGGAGGACTATCCGATCTGTTCCGTGTCGTTTGGTGAACGGGTTTCACCCGGCATCATGGACAACTGGTTCCGGGATATGGATACATTGACCTATGTGTCAAAGCTTCCATCCAGTGTAAAAAGCCTGTCCGGCACGTTTCAGGATTGCGATGGTCTGATCTTTGGAGCAGACTGGAGCAGCTGCAATGAATTACTTGATATCTCATCGGTATACGAGGACTGTGACTGCCTTGCTTCTGTACCGGCGGTTCCCGCCAGTGTCCGCATTGCAGATTATGCCTGCGCAAATTGCGGTTCTCTTCAAACATCACCGGACCTGACTAAAGCAGAAAATCTGGTCAGCGCCTATGCGATGTTTTATAACTGTAAAAAATTAACAAAAACCTCAATTGCCCCCAGGCTCCAAAACATATCATCCATGTACGAACGCTGCATCAATCTGCAGGAAATACCGGAATTACCGGAAACCGTCACAGAGATGGACAGTACATTTTCCAGGGATTTTTCGCTGAAAAGTCTGCCCGCAATTCCACCAAATGTAAAGGATCTTGACAGCTGTTTTCGTGGATGTATTCATGCCGGCGGAACTCTCGTAATTGACGCAAATCCAAACTATTATTCCAATTTTCTGGATGATGCCATCAGTGCAACCCGGCTTGATCTGACCGGATCATCAGAGATGTTAAATGAACTTGGACTGGAGGCAGATAACAGGAATGTTACGGTAAATGGAGAAGTTCCTGGAAAAGAAGAAGTGCATTAAATTCTGCCTGTTGTGTCAGGAAAATCTGTACGGATTCAATCCGGTTTCACAGCAGAAATTGCAGGATACGACAAATGACAGGTACCATTGGCGGAAAACAGGACCGGCGATATCGATATGCTTGAATTTTAGTGGGCTGTGAAGTACAATAAAATAAAGAATAATTAATATGCTTGTGAATTGCAATGATCTGATCAGAGTTTCTGACAGGGGAAGGAAGTGTATCGGGAAGTGGGTATTTATCTGAATCCGGGAGGCGGAGCTTTTCAGGAAGCGGTTTCTTCTGAAATATATGTGGATAAAACAGAATTGATTCAATATACCAATCGGGTGTTGAAAACATTACAGAAATATATCTGTGTAAGCAGGCCGCGGAGATTCGGGAAGTCTACAGCGGCGAATATGCTTGTCGCTTATTATGGAAGAGGAGAAGACAGCAGAGGATTATTTAAAGGACTTAAAATAGAAAAAGAACCGTCATTTGACCAGCATTTAAATCAGTATAATGTGATTTTTTTGAATATGCAGGATTTTCTCAGCAGAACTCATAATGTTGATAAAATGAAAGCCCTTCTGGAAAAAAGGCTGCTGAGAGATTTGCTGAGGGCTTATCCGGATGTGGATTATCTGGATCAGACCGATTTAATCGGGGTATTGGAGGATATTTATGCGGAATGCAGAATTCCGTTTATATTTGTTATTGATGAATGGGACTGCATTTTCCGGGAAAATAAGGATAATGCAGCTGCGCAGAAAATGTATCTGGATTTTCTAAGAAACCTGTTAAAAGACAAAACATATGTGGCGCTGGCATATATGACAGGAATTCTCCCAGTCAAGAAATATGGGACGCATTCGGCGTTGAATATGTTTGATGAATTCTCCATGACAAACCCCAGACAGCTGGCTGAATTTGTAGGATTCACAGAGTCAGAAGTAAAGTCTTTATGCAGGCGGTATGATATGGATTTCGAGGAGACCAAACGATGGTATGATGGATATCGTTTCGGAAATCTGGAACATATATACAGCCCCAGGTCTGTTGTGAGTGCCATGCTCAGCAGATGTTTTGACAGTTACTGGAATCAGACAGAAACCTTTGAAGCTCTGCGGGATTACATCGTTATGAATTATGCTGGTTTGAAAGATATGGTAATAGAGCTGCTGGCAGGAAAAAATAAAAGAATTAATATCAGTAAATTTACCAATGATATGACAACTTTCAAAAGTGCGGATGACGTATTGACGCTTCTGATCCATCTGGGTTATCTGGGATATGATTATACTGCACAGGAAGTATTTATTCCCAACTCAGAGGTTGCTTCTGAATTTTGTAATGCAGTGGAGGATGCCGGCTGGGAGAGTGTCATAAACGCGGTACGCCGTTCCGACGCGTTATTAAAAGCAACTTGGAAAGGGGACAGTGACGCTGTAGCCAGAGCAGTGGAAGAAGCTCATTTCGAAACCTCTGTCTTAAAGTATAACGATGAAAACTCTCTGGCCTGCGTGATCGCTCTGGCATACTACAGTGCCAGGGAATACTATATGGAAATCCGGGAGCTACCGGCAGGACGGGGATTTGCAGATATTGTTTATCTGCCCAGAAAGAATCATCCGGACAAACCGGCAATGATTGTGGAATTAAAATGGAATCAGTCTGCTGAAGGAGCAATCGAACAGATCAGGGAGAAGAAGTACGTAAAAGCGTTGGAGGGTTATACTGGATCTGTTTTACTGGTGGCAGTCAATTATGATAAGAGCAGCAAGGTCCATCAGTGTATAATTCGTGAGATTATTTGCTGAAAAATATAGCTTATACAGATGGCATAACTGATTTTGAAAAGCTGCGGATTCAGAGATTCAGGCACTTATCCATGGGATTCTATCCTTTTTGGATAAGTGCTTTTTTCCGTATATTCAGCAATTTTCACGGGACACGATGGTCTGATCATGAATCATCTCTTTCTTAAACTGACTCTCAAAAGAGTAATAGCAGTAGTACAATTCACTGGCAGGATCATTGGATGTGATATAGTGGATGCAGTCGATAATGTTGATGTCAAACTGGTCAGCAGGAGTGCGAAGTTTGAATTCACATAAAAAGCGGTTCCCTTCGGGTGACAGGATAAATCGGTACAGTTCATCGCAGGAGCGGAATGTTTTATAGTTCTCAAACAGGTATTTCAGGCAGACACTGAAGCGGTAGAATCCGTCCGATCCAAAAAAATATTCCCTGGGAAACTGCCTGGTTTCATCCAGCACGTTCTGATAGATTTCTTCGATCATCTCATATCTTTTATAACGGATCTTTGTGGGATAAAGAAGTGAAAGAATGTATTTGGGGTTACCATAAGTAACCTCCGCTGGCCAGCGGATGTAAGCGAGTAATCTGCTGAGCTTCATAGTTTCAATGATGTAATTATCAAATTTTTCTTTTGCTTCTTCCATATCCCAGCCAAGTATATATTCGATGCAGTACCGGATGCAGGACAGGGCTTTCTGCTCATTTGAGCCGCCGGGTTCATCATTATAAAAATTATGCGCTCCGATCCCTTTTATCCGGCCGATCAGGGTATTTTCATATTCATAAATAATTACGTCCATATTTATCCCTCTCTGCTTGCCCTATTTTTATTTTCTGTGTATAATCATTATCAGGTCCCCAGCCATTAAGAGTATTTCTCGGCAGATGCTCTTTTTACGGTATTGTGGGGCCTTTTTCAGTTCAGTCGTTAATTTCAGTAAGGATTCTGGAATTAATATGGATGATTATTTTTTCGCAGATGATAATGATGTACCATTTTATAAGAAAGTGTTGATTTAAAAAAATTACATAAGGAGCAGATAAATGGAGAATTACAATATTATCACTGACGGGGAACTGCGGAGAATTGAGCTTTCTCTGCTGATTCCCAGTCCGCTGAATAATTATCCGATTGGAGATATTACATCATTGATGGGAAGCATTAAGAGCTGTGGGCTGATCACGCCTCTTTCCGTAATCGGCCCTGCAAATGATGGAACCTATACAATTCTTGCAGGTGAACGTAGAATAACTGCGATACGTAATCTGATTGATTCCGGTGATTATTCCCTGGATTCCCTTCCCTGCTACGTTCTTGGTCCGATTACCATGCCTGAAATTGAGCAGAAACTGATTATTGAAAGTTCAAATCTGGAATCGCGGGATGAAGCAGAGTATAATAAGAACGAACATCGGATGAATATCATCCGCTTATTAAAGAAAATGGCTGATGATGGGTCAATCAAACACAGTCAGATTGTGGAACGGGCAGGGTACTACATGAAGGGTTCTGCTCGATACCGGAAGATGTTTTTGCAGGTCTTTGAAAATGCCAATCCCATCGTAAGAGGTTTGATGGAAAAAGGGAAAATCAAAGTTACAGACGCTTCCAAGCTTTCCTATCTGCCGGATGAAGCCCAGGAAGAGATTATAGCACAGGTACAGATGGGTGGAGATCTGGAATCCCTGTATCAGGCATATAAAAACCGGGATACGGATACCGATGATTTATCGGTAAGAGAGGACAAATCAGATGAGGTGCGCAATCAAAGAGAGACCGTTGGGCAGGAAACAAATTTCCGGAATTTTTATCCCGGTTATGACATGGTTGGTCCATCTGATGGGAAAATGCCAGTCCCCATGGAAGAAAGGGAATCGGCCCCCAAAACAGTTGAGGACAGTAAAAAAACTGTTTCGGAAACCCAAGTTGAAACGCGATTGGAAAGACCACAAAAACCGGCATTTAACCGGCAGAAAGTTCTGGATGCACTTGGCATGGGTGCGGAATTTGAAGACCAGCTGCTGGATATGGAGTATTATGAGGGAACCGATTCTTACTATAACGATTATATCAAGTCGGATACATCCAGTATGAATCTGGATACAACCGGTGAATTGGGCAGGGTTACCAGCTATTCTTCCGGCTCGTCCAATGAAAAGCTTGTAAAGAACCGGGATGCGGAGATTGTTGTCAAATGGTGCAGGCGGATCATGAATCAGCAGGAAGATCTTTCCGATGATGATCTGGAGGCGGTTGAGGTTTGTAAAGAGCTGGTGGAGTATTTGGCGTAAAACATAGCCCGGTTATGTAGTCAACCGGGACAGTTTGTGATAAAATTCTGATGTGATGTACCGGACATGATTCGATGGATTCGGTAAATAACCGTAATGGAGGAAATTAGTAAATGAATGATAGTGATAGCTTGGATCGGTTCCTGATCGCACAGCAAAATTATTATCGAACTGCTCTGCAGGAGATTAAATCCGGACGGAAACAGAGTCACTGGATATGGTATATTTTTCCACAGATCGCAGGCCTGGGGTACAGCGAGACCGCCCGGTATTATGCCATAAAGGATATGAATGAAGCAAAGGCGTTTTTGGAGAATTCAACTCTGAAGAAAAATCTGGTTGAAATCTCGCAGGCTCTGCTGGAAGTGGACTCTGACGATGCCGTTAGGGTGATGGGGTGGCCGGATAATCTGAAACTGAAATCTTCCATGACATTGTTTGCGCTGGCAGAGCCGGAATGCGAAGTATTTCAGAAAGTGCTGGATAAATTCTTTCAGGGAGAAAAAGATGAGAAAACAATAGGAATTCTGTTCAATCAATAAATCAGGATAACGTATCAGGAAAATGGAAACCTCCATATTAATGAAAAAATATGGAGGTTTTATGATGTCAGAAGCAGAAAACCAGTTAAAGATATGTTTTGAGACTTTGAATTTTTTAAGTT
Source organism: Lachnospiraceae bacterium (assembly GCA_022774705.1). GTDB lineage: Bacteria > Bacillota > Clostridia > Lachnospirales > Lachnospiraceae > TWA4. The sequence goes on from JALFLM010000029.1 coordinate 41,727, forward strand.
CCAATGTAAACACCATGTCGAATATATTAATGGCGGTGGTCAATCATTACGGTCATCAGGACCCGGTCGCGGGGAAGCTGGCAAAAGAGTTCAATAAGGGCGTTACACCCATGTATACTGTCTGTTACAGCGAAAAAAATGCCAGAAATATCGTGCAAAGTCTGAAAGAATCCGGAGTAAACTGTTATAAAACATATATGGACAAGGGGGCGGATCAGGAACCGGACATTATTGTTGTATACTCTTCTTCCCAGAAGGATCTTGCAGAAAAAGTCATTAACCGGTATTATGCAGAAAATCTTCATGGGCAGGCCGTTGAGAAATCGATTATTCATGATGGTTCCAAAGGACCGATGCATAAGGTCTATAATCTCAGTCCGGAGCAGTGTACGCTGTTTGAAGAATACTGCAGAAACAACGGGATCAATATTGCCTGTGATGGACCCGAAAAAGGAAAGTACAGCATTTATTACCAGCAGCAGGATAAAAGGAAAATGGAGATTATAGCCCGGCGGATTGCAGTTGATTTATCCGGGGAATCCGGCAGATATCTGTCCAGGTGGATACGATATGCGAATGAGAATTTCGAAAAAATCAATATGCGAATTCTGCATACGGAAAAAAACGATCATTTCTTTGTCATGGACCCGGAAGGACATGAACTGGAAGTCACTCCCAGCTATGTAAAATACAAAAGTGATGTGGAAGAAAATAAACTTTATCGCAGCAATCCGGAGTTTAAGGAACGGGTTAATTTCTATCTGGCGGGCCACATGCAGGGTCATGTTCTGTTAACGCCGGAGCAGCATAAAGAGCTTCAGAGTATTCAGGGAAAAATAGCTGCAGACACTGCACGATTGCGAAAAGAATTTCTTCATCAGATTGAAATGCAGCAGGGCTGCCCTCAGGTGGATGAAATCATCTATCAGGATTTCGCTGCAAAAGAGAGAAACCTGGAGAACTACAATAAAGAATTTGATGAACGGTCGGGAAGAAAGCGGGATATTTTTGAAATCCGCCATGAAAACCGTTGGAATGCATCTTTTTTTGCGTTTGCAGACAGCCATGGCTTTGCGGAAAGCGTGGATCATACTACCGGGGGAAAAGAACTGCAGCCGGAGGAAGCGATGGAACTGTACGAGTCGTTTGAAAGCGGACCAGATGAGGATTATTCCGTAGAACAGGAACTGCACCGGATGCTGGATGAAAACGTTCCGGAAGCGGAAATGGATGAACAGATCCATGAAATGATGGAAGAACTTTCCTCGGATTCTCAGGATCCGGAAATGACCCATTCCTGATGGAGGTCCGGCTATGAATACAACAAATGAACAAAGAAAAAGAAATAATCTGATATCCAGTATCTACGCGGGCATAATAATAGCTGTACTGTTCGGTTACATATTCGGATATTTTGGCTCGTATAGTCAGACACATGAGGTTGCTTTGCTTGCTTCAGGGCTCTATATCTTTAATGAAATCAAACATCTTCATATCCTGTATCCGATTAATTCCGGTGCATTGAAAATGTATCTGCTCACCGGGATTGGCTCTGCTGTGATCGGTTTTGTCATCTACATGAATCTGCAGAGGAGAACAACCTTTGATCTTGAAAAATCGGCCGGTGACGGCGGGTTTATGGCAGATGCGGAAAAAAAGGAATATGATGAACAATACCTGGCCAAAAACGAGGAGGAACGGAAAGAATACGAAGAAAAATATGTCAATGAGATTGATGAGATAGCCTGTGTGAAAGGGAAAATCTCACTGGATGATTTTGACACCATGATCATGAGCCAGAATTTCCGCAGGCCGATCATTGCAAGATCCATAAAAGGAAATAACAATGTCATGCTGGTTGGAGGTGCCGGTTCGGGAAAATCCTATGGATTTATGAAACCCAACATTCTTCAGATGAATGCAAGTTTTGTAATAACCGACCCGTCCGGTGAACTGATCAAATCACTGGGAACAGCATTGCAGAAACATGGATATAAGATCAAAATCTTTAATATTTCGGATATGCAACATTCCAATTGCTACAACCCGTTTCATTATATCAGGGATGAGGCCGGAGTCAGCATGATGATCGACTGTTTTATCAACAATACCACCATTGGTGAAGGAGGAGGAGACAACCAGTTTTTTGTTGACGCAGAAAAACTGATTTATTCCGCCTGCATTTTCTTTCTACTCGAATACTGCCATGACGAGGATCAGAAGAATTTCTCTTCGGTCCTGAATATGATCCTTCACTCCAGGATTAATGAAAAAGATCCACATGCGGAATCGGAACTGGATAAGCTTTTCAACATGCTTCCCAATGATTCCATGGCGTATAAAAGTTATCGCTCCTATACGCAAGCGCCTGCCAAAACCAGGGAATCCATTGTAATCTCCGCATTAACCCGTCTGAGGCCTTTTATGACAAAACAGGTGAAGAACCTGACCCGGATTGACCAGATGGAACTGGACCGGATCGGCGACGAAAAAACCGCCTTATTTATCATTACTCCGCAGGCTGATAAAACCTATACGTTTTTAGCTTCCATGCTGTATTCCCAGCTTTTTGAAACGTTGTACTGGAAAGGGGAGCAGCAGCTGGCAGCAGGTGGAACCGAGTCCTTAAAATACCCGGTGAGATGCCTGATGGATGAATTTGCCAATGTGGGAACGGTTCCGGACTTTCCCTCCAGGCTGGCAACCATGAGAAAATATAACATATCCGCGACGATTGCCCTTCAGGATATTGCACAGTTGGAAGAAATGTATGATAAGGGATGGAGAACACTGGCCGGAAACTGCAGCTCGTATGTTTTTCTTGGTACACAGCAGCCGGATACTTTGAAGTTTTTTTCAGAAATGCTTGGAAAAGAGACCATCCGGATCAAAAGTGACAGTATTGCGAATGGGGATACAAAAGGCAACTCTAACAGCAGCTATCAGTGGACGGGACGGGAGGTAATGACAACCGAAGAAATGAGCCGTATGGACGAAAACCACTGCCTGGTATATACCCAGGGCAAAAGGCCGGTATATGATGAAAAATACAATATGAAAAAACATCCCAGATACAGCCAGACTGCTGATGCAGACCGGGAAAATGCGTTTCTGTATGCATCCATGGCAGTTTATGATAATTCCAATAATGCAGGTTTACGGACACTTCTGAAAGCAAGGCAGGAGGCCGCCAGATATGAAAGCCATCAGGAAGAATATGAAAAACAGATCGGGATATCCCGCCCGAAAAACGCAAAGGAAGAACATCGTAACGGTGATCTAAATGAATCGTTCAATCGATTCCATTCCACACCGGAAGAGGAAGAAACAGCTTATGAATACTATGCCGAATACTGCATGGAACTGGCAGTCAAAAACAGCATAGAAGAGGTCAGCATCTTTCAGGTTGATCAATATATGCCGGCCCGTTATCTGGATAAACTGCTCCGCCAGCTGTCCACGATGCTTTGTCGGCCGAGAATGCTCATCTTTACATCCGTACCGGGGGAAGATCATTACATGATCGGTATGGCCGTGGATTTGAAGGACCATCTGCTGTTTCGTGCAATGGATACGGATAATGTGAAGGAAAAAGCAGAATCAGATACCCAGAAAACGGTTGTAATAAGTAAATTTGTATATGGGGAATACAGGAAAGAGATTATTAGCAATCTGAATTTTGAATAAATGAGTGGGAATAAGTTAATATGGTTTGCGCTCTGATGAGGAGAATGAGCTGAAAATCTGGAAACAAACATATGAATAGTTCAAAGAAAGAATCATGGATTTAGTGCCTATGTTAAAACAAGTACCGAAATTGATGAAATAATTTATTGAATGTGTGGAACAATTTGAACATGATCGTTGCCAGATAGGCAGAAAATTGAAAAGTGCCAGTTAATCAGTAAAAGCGTTCGGTGGAGATTCAGAACTGAAAGTTTTTTATTCATTTAATAGTGTACTGAGAAAGTAGTGTATTAAGACTTGTAAATTTCAACGTTTCGAAATATAATATACTTGATTTATTATGTCCAAAGGGTGCTCTTTTTGGTTGACTATTTAATGGTAAAACAATGTTGGAGAAAATTGAACGTTTCTGGTTGCACGGTAACTTTATACTACAAAGCCGGAAAGATGGGTTGCGCAATTAAAAAGGTAACCATGGTTGATTCCTTCAGATGCAGAAAAACCGTTGGATGGAAGAAATATGTACGGAAAGCGGGAATAAAATGAATGTGTCTGAATAGGACATCCGAATAAAATACTAAACAAGCTGAAAAAAGTGAGAGCAAAATTATTCCATTTGAAGGTGAGTGTCTTATTGTTGTTCGTAGTAATATCCACCAGGATACTTGGAATCATTTGATACAACGAACATTAGATTTAATGATAGGTGGGAAACATTGGCTACAAATTTCTAATGATAGAATTTTTGAGAATGATTCCTTTAATCATCCTCCCACCTAACTCGTTCATGGTGTAATGAAACTGTGAGCGATAATAAGGATGAATTTTGAGCTGCTTTATACCGTTTTCAAAGAAACTAATTATTTAAAGGAGAGATTTATCGTGCTTTTGCAATATATCGTTAGCAATTTCAAATCAATCGGACACCCGGTTGAATTTAGCATGTTCCCTATTCAAGCGACAATAGACGAACGTTTCTTAAAGTCGATACCCACAAAAAATGGTGAGTGGAAAGTGCTTCGTAGAGGTGGTTTCTTTGGACCAAACGCATCCGGCAAGTCTTCTTTTATTAAATCAATAGCCTTTGCTCGTGATTTTATTGTTGACGGACAAAAGAGTGGAAAAGGTATTAGAATTGATCAATTCAGAGGAGATTTTGAAGAATTAAAAGGTATCTCTACTTTTCAGTTCGTTTTTTACTTGAATGGAGAAGTATATGAGTATGGTTTCTCACTGGATCGTTATCAAATCCATGAAGAGTGGTTGATGCAATTAATAGAGACTGGTTTTGTTCCATTGTTTACTCGTGTTACTGATAGTCTTGGTAAAACAGAAATAGATATCGAGTCAAAATTTGCTCGTAAAAATTCAAAAGAGCGAATCTTAGCTGAAGTTTTAAAAGAAAGCATACAAGAAAACCAGAAAAATCAACTTTTCCTTTACAAGCTACATGACAATGGAATTAAAAAAGCAGAAAAAATTGTAGATTGGTTTAGAAGTTTACAAATTATCTTTCCACAAACTAAGGTTAGAGCTTTGCCCATCCGCATGAAAGCTGATATTGAATTGCAAAACTATATTGCTGAGATGCTTCGTAAAATGGATACAGGTGTATTTAATGTCTCTGTTGCGAGTAAAGAGATTGATTTTCACGATTTTGCAGAGAAATTGGAAGTGCCACAAGAAATCATTGATGATATTGAAGATATTCGAAATGGTATTGTGAGCTTTGCTGGTAAGTATTTTATTTTTGCAGAGAATAAGAAAAAGCGTACTATGCTTGTTCAGCTCAAGTTCGATCATAAACTAAATGGAAAATCTGTTCCATTTGATATTGATGAGGAGTCGGACGGAACTCAGCGTTTGTTAGATTTACTTCCAATGCTTTTTGCAATGAGGGAAGATAGTAATGCAATTTATTTTGTAGATGAAATTGACCGCAGTCTCCATACAAAACTTTCTCAGTATCTGTTAAACGAGTTCATTAATTGCGGTAAAAATACCTACAATCAAATCATTTTTACTGCACATGATGTAAATCTAATCAATACAAATGACTTTAGACAGGAAGAGATATGGTTTATAGAGAAAAACAATTTGGGTGAATCTCGCTTACGTCCTCTTTCAGATTTCAATTTGCAGAATGGGCAGGATGCATTGAAAGCATACTTAAGTGGAAGGTTTGGTGCTATTCCAATGATAAGGAGGGATTTCTAATGCCTCTTATTACAAGTCGTATTCCATTCAGTCATCAGAATCCGTATAGACCTGTAAGGCCTGTAACAAGTAAGATTATCTTTCTGTCTTTTGAAGGAAGTGTTACCGAGGAAGAGTATTTTGAACGGATATCCGATCTGTTTAGTGAGATTCGAAGTAAAATTCAATTTATTTCTGTGGCTGAAGATGCAGTTCATACTGCTCCAAAACGCAGGACACCCGATCAGGCAAGAATGCTTAGTAAGGTTCGCCCTAAGCATCTGGTAGAACGGATTGATCAATTCAAATTAGAAAAAGACAATATTTATCAGTTTTCTCAGTACCCAGATGACGAATTTTGGATTGTGACTGATGTGGATAAGAATTGGTCAAATGACATAATTAATCCAAGTGATGGTAAGACTTACTATGACGAATGGAATGATGCAATAACCATGTGCAAAGAGAAAAACTATGGGTATGCTGTTAGTAACCCCTTCTTTGAGATTTGGTTATTACTTCACCATGACGTAGCAAGCGATATTGATAAAAGTTTTGCTGTTACAGATACACATGAATATGAAAAGACAGATCATTTTCGAGTTCGTTTAAGAGATTTGGGCGTGCCATTGGAAGATAAAAAGCATATTGATCCTTCCGACTATAATGTAGAGAAGGTGAAGACTGCTATCTCTAGGGCAGAGGCGCTACATTTAAATAAAACAGATCTGTGTCCTAAATATTTTGCGACCACTGTATACATACTTTTGAATAAAATGTTGGCAATGTTACCTCAAAGTAACAAAGAAGAAAATGCAACAGCGCGCACATTCTGAGCCATTGACTGAAGTATATCGCACTATCATGCAAAATAATATCTGGAGCCTATGTGGGAGTTGTCTATTTGTGACAGCTCCCATTTTTGGTGATATGAAAAACCATATTATCCATAGTTACGAAAGGAGGCTCCATGATGGCTGAGAAGAAAAGTGACTTGGAACGGGTACGAGCGATGCTGGAACAGGCTCATAAAGATGGTGATTTATCAGCAGAAGATCTGGTGAAACAGATGCAGCTGCTGGATGAGAAGAATACAGCGGAAATAGAAGCATTTATTCGCTACCAAAAGCAACATGGGAGAAAACAGAAGAATAAGAAAGGGGGCATGACTGCTTCCGTGCCGCCTGAAAAAAACAGAAAAGATCAGAAGGCGAAAGAAAAAAGAGTTCTTCCTCGTTCCAGGGAGGATGATGATAACCTATATCAGCAGTATCTGGATGATTATGTGACAGGAAATCTAATGAAGGAGATTTCTATGGAAGATAAAAAAGACTCTGAAGAAGTCGTAGACTCATTTGGATTCGAACCCGGACCACAGTGGACTGGAAAAAGGATGCGAAAGAAAAAACGAAAAAGAAAGAGGAGAGCATCTTCATCCGATCAGGAACTGTCGTCCGGGAATTCCACTCGGCCTGATGCTGTTTTATCCACTCTGCAAAATACTGCGGTTTCTGAACAATTCACTGAAGAATCCGGAAAAGGGCAGAATCTTTCCATGCAGACAGATCCATCCGGGAAACAGAATGTATGCGGAACTCCGGAAATACATATGGAGTCAGATATACATATATATCCATATAAATCTGTTGAAGCTGCGGGTAGTGACTGCTCAAAAATGGGTTCCAGACCAGATCAGAATCGCACATTTGATGATATAAATTCTGAAAACAGATTGCATTTCTTGGATGTTGCTCAGAACGGACTGGCAGCAGTTGATACTTACAATCGCCAGACATTATACCGGAATCTGGAAAAAATCTATCCCGATGCATTCCCAGAGTCATCCCCGGCTGATTTTAGAAACCAGGACGACCGCGTAGAGGCTGAAATACAGAATATAGATCTTATGGAAAATCGACTTGCTCGACAGGAGAGTGGTGAGGATCAAAGGAGTGAAATGGTATTGGAACATTCCCAAATACCAGACCTGGATATTGTTCTGCCAAATTCGGATATCAAAGAGCGAATGGATTCTCCACTGGATTTCACCCGGGAATCGGATTCCATGAATCCTGGAAAGGTATTTGAGATTTCCGATATGGAGCAGAGAAAGCCGGTATCAGGTGCCGATTACAATATTCCGAAATCCAAAGGCGGAAAAAGGCTGGAAACGGATTTGTATGCCAATCATGATTCCATCGATTTTGGAAGATCTGCTTCCTGCTTAGTTGGGTCATTATACTCGGATGGAGAGAATACATCCGATCTGAATCCGGGAAAAACTTACATAACTTCATCTGCAGATTCTTTTCCGGCCGATTCTGGAAAGCATACAGTGGAGATTGGAATACAGAATACCGATCTTACGAAAGCGCAGTCCAGCCAACAGAACGATGCTGATAAGAACAGAGAAGAAACAGAAGACACTGATAATCTTTTTGCCGATGATGAAATGCATGTAAAAGCCAACAGTGAGCCGCAGAATGCAGTTTTCTTGGTAAAGAAAGCGTTTGATTCATGTGTAGAAGCCGGCAACAGAGAAAAAATCGACTTTTCTCAAACTGCCAGACCTAAGGGATTGCAGCAGACCAAAAAAAACGCTCTGGATTTCCTGAAAAATGGAAATACACCGGAAATCACTCCATCAGCCACCGATTATGCAGCGATTTCCGGTTCGGAAGATACAGTGCATGACGCTTACATGCTGGAACCAGAATCAGATGGGGCTGCTCCAGATCCGGAGCGCATCGAGGAAATCCACAGCACTGATAGGTATAGCAGTGTTGCGACAGACAGGAACCATCCTTTTGGTGATAGGGACTCTTTTTCCGAAGTAGCTCACAGTGCAGAACAGGAATATCAGGATTCCGGCATGAAACTGGAAGAAGAAAACCCTGATGAATGCAGCAGCCAGAGTCAGAACCCTGGCGATGGAGTATCGTCTGGTGGGACATCAATGTCTTTTCATGGGCGAAGAGCTATTCCTGAGCAGCTGAAGAAAAGACAAACAACGGAAAAGCATGCACAGGAGCAGACGGAAAACCCGGATACAGGAGAAGCCATATCAAGTCAGGGGCAGGATGAAGCAGTTCGAATCTCTGGTCTTCAGGAAAATTGTATATTCCGCAGTGGTATCGAAACGGGAGCTGTTTCTCAGGAACATCCTGATTCCGATGTGTTACGACAGAAGCGAAAGGAATGTCGGAAAGAACCGGGAGACTCTGATTCTGCATCTCAGAATGCGGCAGCTATATCGACCAATCATATGGCAAATGAAAACTCCGGCTTTGTTTTACTGAAAGGAAAAACTTCATCCGAATCGCAAGCCAGTCAGGAACATGATGATATCTGTTTTACAGAAGAGGGGTTGGTATCTGTTGAATCGGAATCTCCAGTCACTACCCTAGTGGAGAATCCTTTATGCGAAGATCCACATGAGGATCCAATCGTTTTTTCTGGAATGGATCTGGAGGACAGAGAATCTGACCAGAATACATCAGAAGAAAATCCAGAACCTGGAAATCCGATTTCCAGCCATGAGAGTTTGTTTCATCCTGCAAAATTGGAACCTGGTTCCAAAGCATCCGTCCATCAGTCAGATGATTGGAATACAGACAAAAAGCATGAAACCAATCATTTGATTGCAGATATGGAACAGGAACGGAAAGATTCGTGCGCAACTGAAGAAGGGAAAGCGTGGGAAGAAAGGAAAAATACCGATATTCAGGGCTCCGATCCGGAAGATTCTTCCGAGATGCCGGATGTCTCCCGTTTTTCAGATGCCGCAGAACCGGAGACGTCCGATGCAATCCATGTTACGTCCAATGGCGAAGAAGAAATTCATTCCGAACGGGGAAATGATGTAGAACGGGAATCACATTTTGAATCGGATCGGGAAAACATCGGAGGCAGTGGCGGAATTGACCGGGGTTCCAGCGAGCGATATCGGAACCAATTTCCGAATACAAAAGAAGAAACTGGTTCCGAGGAAGAAGAGGAAGACTGGAAGTTTGTCAGTGGCAGATATCAGCCATCGGGGATTGAATTCCGAATTGCCGGTCTTACGAAATCCATGGTTTCAGGTGCCGGAACCCTGGTGTATCGGCACCTTGCATCTGGTGATTCCACAAAACGGACATTAGATTCGACACAAAGGTTATCGTTCGGTATTGCGGCAGCAATGATCAGCAGGGTGAGACGCCGTATGGCAAGAGCGCAGCAGGCGGAAATGGTCAGGAAGCTGAATCCGGTACTGAAAAAACTGAAACTTGCCCCGCTTACCTGGCAGCCGCGAACGCTCCGGGATCTGAATGCCATTCAAAAAGAACTGAACGGTGTCCTGCGGCGGTATGGTTATTCCCCGGTCAGGGGCTCCGGATTCCAGATGCAGATCATCATTGCGAAAATGCTGAAGAAGGGTGGTCTTCCCGGGGAAGTGGAAGATGCGTTGAAAGCGTTGCAGCTAATTGCAAAAAACAAAGCCTTACTGGAAAAAGTAAAATATAAGGGGTTCTGGTATCTGGCAGGAAGCCGGTTCCGATACTATGCCAGACAATGGGAAGCCGGAGAAGGGATCTTTTTAACGGCCATGATGATACGAACTGCCAGGACAACCTTGCGACTTGGACTGACGGCCATGCGTTCGGTATCATCAGCTGCCCGTCTGGCAGGCAAATTTGCTTACCGCCAATCATTGAAAGCCGCATTGAAGCTGTCAAAAATGAACGCAAAAACAGAAATCGGCAATACGGTAAAGGCGGGGGCATCCAAGGCGGTAAAGGGTGCTGAGACGGCATCCCGTTACCAAGATGCCGCAGATAAAAAGATCCGGCAGTTCAAAGCACCCTTTGAGGAAGCATCTGAGAAAATAGACCGTTTTACAAGAGAACCTTTTGGGGCACGTTCCAAAGCTTATCATGTCAGACAGACCATCTGTTCCAGAATCAGGAATGCCATACCGGAGCCTGTGAAAAAGAACAAAGCGGTAAAGACTGCCGGCAGATTGATTTCCAAACTGGCCGCTGTCTGTTCCGGCTTCAGTGCCGCCCTGCAGAGCATGAAAATGATGATTTTCGCATTGCTTGGCATCATTCTGCTGCTGATTTTTCTGGTTGTTCTGCTGGGTGCTGTTATCATCGAACTGACCTCAGTTTTTGATGCCACATCCTTTTCCGAAGCGAAACGGAATGTCATTTTGCAGGAGGTCAAAGACTGCTATGAAAAGCAGATCGGGGATATCGAGGCCATGTACGACCGCTACGATGCAGTCAATCTGATCTTTAACGATATCAGGGATACCGATTCTTATGGAGATCCCGAACATACCTGTCAGTCCGCTTTTATCGAAACAACGAACTCGGCAGAAATACTGTCGATGGCGCTGGTTTACTTTCAGTTTGATATTGATGAGGTGAGTGACGAGGAATTGAAAACCTATGCAAGACAGTTATACAATGCGTCCCATCAGTTAACGGTAAAAACAGAAAGTGAAGTGATCGGATATACAGAGGAGGAAGAGGCGATTGAGAAAGTGACCGCCACGGTGACCCTCACGACCTATTATTTTGACCGGATCTTTGACTGTATCCTGACGGATTCCTATTCCACGATCAACGGGATTTCCGGAAGTAATACGGAACTGTCCGTATGGCTTTATTTTACCGGCCAGGGGTTTTCAGAAGAAGCAACAGCAGGGATTATGGGTAATATTTATCAGGAATCGAAATTTGATCCGGCCCTGATCCAGGGCAATGGAAGGGGACCGGCTGCCGGGCTGTTCCAGTGGGAAAACTATAACCAGAAATCCGGACGCTGGCTGAAGATGTCCGAGTTTGCCGCAGCACAGGGGAAAGACTGGACGGATCTGGGGGCACAGTTGCATTATGCCATGACAGAGATTCCCGGGGAATTGAGCACCTATGGTTCCAGAATGGGGCTGGAAGCTTTTCAGAATCTCACGGATATTGCCCAGGCAACGGAAGAATTTGAACGGGCATTTGAACGTGCCGGAAAACCGGTCATGAGCACGAGAATTACGGCAGCTTACGGCTATTATGACCAGTTCCATGGCATTACGGCCAGCGGAAGTGATATTGTGGACTATGCGCTGCAGTTTGTCGGCAACCCTTATGTGTATGGCGGGGACGATATGACCAATGGCATTGACTGTTCCCATTTTGTGTACCATGTTTTAAAAAATACGGGCCATTATTCGGGAGGGTATGTCACTTCCACGAACTGGGCCGGATTGGGAACTGCCGTCAGCAGCCTGGATCAGGCATTGCCGGGTGATGTCATTGTCTGGGAAGGACATGTTGCCATCTACATGGGTAACGGTCAGATCGTTCATGCTGCCAATCCCAGTCCTTATCCGAAAGGGGGTGTCAAGATCAGCAAAATCTCTGACCAGACCGGCAGTTTGGGCAATTATATTGCCATCCGCCGGTTTACCAAATAACAGAAGAAGTAAAAAACAGACAGGCAGGGCAGGATTTGCCCTGCTTTTCTACTGCTTCCATATTATATGAAATGTGATGTAGAAGGAGGGATCCGCATGAAACAGGAATATACCATTTCAGATGAGGCAAAAGAAGAGATTGATATGAAGCTCCGGATTCTGCTGGAGGTCTGTCAGATCCATAAAGTTCCGATGTTTGCCTGTGTCGCACTGGAAAACCGGGAAAAGGAAACCATCTATGACCGGATCGTCTATCATCCAACGGAACGAAGACTTGCCGATGATCAGATCCGCCGTCATATCTGTATTGCCAACGGTTTTGAAGTGGTGCCAAAGCGAAATGTTGCTTTTCTTGAACCCGGGGTTTTTGAATAATGGAACACTATAACCGAATCTTTGTGACCGAGTACCATGCCGTTATGATCTGGTACCCAAAGAAAAAGAGCAAAATCCCGGAATTACAGAACGACCTGATTCTATCTTTCTGCCGGAAGGAGTTTGCCCTGAAAAACAGAGCAGTCGAGACGACGATTCAACAGCTGAATATTGAGAAGGTCGATGTTTTCGGCCTGAATGAAGAAGAATACAATCAGCAGATTCTGGATACGATTCACCGTTTCAGCACGGAAGACAGCGAAATTTATTTTGTTCATATGAAAAGCCGTTATGTGAAGCTGGCCAACCGGATTACGCAGTGTCTGGGGGTGGGAAACAGTGAGTCATTAAGTGTGGGACATGTTCCCATCAGTAAACAGGGGATACCGGTGAAAAAGAAAAGCATTCCCAGGGGTACCTCCCTGCCGCAGGGAACGGCCTGTCTGGACGATGCAGTGTCAGCCGCTGTAGCACAGCAGTATGATGCAGAAACCGATCTGCAAGCAGAGAGTGCTTCTCTGGCTGCCGGTTCGATATCTCAGGAAACACCAACCGATGATTCCCAGACGGTGCATGAAAAGGAATCCGATCCAAAGCCTTTGGCCGCAGAAAGTCCCAAACCGGATGGGGATCGTTCAAAAGGTCAGGAGACAATGCCGGAGCAATCGCCCATGCATCACACCCGCAAGGAAACTGGGAAAGACGGTGGCAGCAGATATCAGGAGGAATCTGCAGAAGAAAATCTGCTGGATCAAATCCTGAAGCAGGAGAAGAAAATCCTGGGTTATGATTTTGAGCCGGTTAAGCTTGTAAAAAGATACAGTGACCTGGAAAATGCCAGAGCCAGGCTGGTGGACTGTTTACTGAAAAGACTGATCCGCCACATGGAAGTTTATATCGATGGTCTTTTGGATTTTGACCTTGCGTACAGTCAGTATACCGAACTGGTTTTCTTATTGCATAAAACCTCAGACATTGGGGAATTTACCGCTTCCTGGGAGACCCAGCATGCGGTTCTGATCCGTTTTCGGAGACCGGATTCTTTTACGATTCTGAAGGCTGAGGCGGAATATTATTATCAGGTCTGTGATCTGATCTA
>JALFLM010000039.1 GCA_022774705.1 Lachnospiraceae bacterium
TACGTTGGCATTATCCAAATCAGGTATATCGGGTCGAAACGAATCCAGTTTCCTCTCAGCCGGCTTCGGCCAGCTCCCCGTTTATAATTAATTGGTTACAGTATAAATCCGGAAAGAAGATTTTGCAAGAGAAAATGAGGCTGACAGGGGGAAAATTACAAAATTTATCAATCGTATTATTCCGGCGTCACGATCCGTCCCGCAATGGCACATGCTGCCGCGGTGACAGGAGATGCCAGATAAATTTCCACCTTGGAGGTCCCCATTCTTCCAAGGAAATTCCGGTTGTTGGTTGCTACAACGCGTTCGCCGTCGGTCAGGATGCCGCCTGCCCGTCCGCAGCACAGACCGCAGCCGGGATGTGTGATCATGGCACCTGCTTCGGACAGAATCTTCAGCGTGCCGTTTGCCAGAGCCTGTCTGTAGATTTTGCGGCTGGCGGGAGTTACGATCAGCTTCACGAAAGGAGCAACCTTTTTGCCCTTCAGCACAGCAGCGGCCCGCTCCAGATCCTCCAGACGTCCGTTGGTGCAGGAGCCAATGAATACCTGATCGATTTCGGTGCCTTCCAGTTCTGAGGTGGGTCTGATATTGTCCACCTGGGACGGACATGCCATCACCGGCACAAAGTCCTCAGCATTGTAATTCATGGTACGGCAGTAAACGGCATCTTCATCGCCTGCCAGACTGCGTTCCGCATCAGTCAGCTGGATTTCGCAGTATTCTGCCGTCTTTTCATCGGGTGTGAACAGTGCACATTTGGCACCGGCCTCGATTGCCATGTTGGACATGGTCATACGGCTGGCAACCGACATGTTTTCAATGGTATCGCCGGCAAATTCCAGTGCTTTATAGGTGGCACCGTCTGCTCCCAGATCGCCGATCAGGCGGAGAATGATATCTTTAGAGGTTACATTGGCGGGAAGTTTACCATTGATATTGACTCTGATGGTTTCCGGCACTTTGATCCACAGCTCGCCGGTTCCAAGGATGCTTGCCATCTCCGTATAGCCGATACCGGAGGAAAATGCGCCTACGCAGCCGTAGGTGGTGGTGTGGCTGTCCGTGCCGAATACTACATTGCCGGGCTTTACATAGCCGGCTTCGGTCATAAGCTGATGGCAGATACCATCGGAACGGTGAACATGTGTCATGCCGTATTTTGCTGCAAATTCGTCACCTCTGCGGAAGTGACGGGTATCATCCACCTGGCTTGCAGGTACGAGATGATCGTAGATCAGAACCACCTTGTCGGGATCCCAGAGCTTTGTAAAGCCCATTTCTTCAAATTTATCGGCAACGAAGGGAATGAAAATATCGTGGATCATGACCCGGTCTACGTTGACGGTCACAATATCACTGGCTTTAGCCGCTTCATTGCCTGTATTTCTGCGAATGATTTTTTCAATAACAGTTGCGCCCATAACAATTCCTTTCCAGTCCGGTCCGCAGTGCAGACCGTTTCTCAGTTCAATTCCTAATGTCCTTTAATTCGGATGCTGCTTAATTCGGATGCTGCTTAATCCGAATGCCGCTTAATCCAGACCGTTCCGTCTGCGCATGGCCTTTACCAGACCGCCTGCATTGATGATGTCCAGCAGGTTTTGCGGAAGGGTGGAAATCGGATAATCCTTACCTTTGCAGGTGATGTGATCTCCTACTGTCACTTCGATGTTTTCCCCTTCGGTGGCTGCATCGTACAGATCGGGATTCTCAATCAGAAGGAGTCCGTTGTTGATGGAGTTGCGGAAGAAAATGCGGGCGTAGGATTTGGCGATGACGCATCGGATGCCCAGTGCCTTGATGACTTCGGGTGCCTGTTCTCTGGAAGAACCGCATCCGAAATTCTTTCCGGCTACAATGATATCGCCTTCTTTAATCTGGCCGGCAAGCTCCGGACGCAGGGGACTGAAAGCGAAAGGTTTCATATCTTCTACTGTTTTTAAGGCCAGATATTCGGTGGGAATGATGATATCGGTGTCGATATCATCTCCCAGAAGCCATACTCTGCCGCTGAACTGTTCCATATTCATATTCCTTTCCTTTTATCAGATTATCAGATCATATCTGCTGTTGCGATTTCGCCTTTAATGGCGGAGGCGGTGACGGTGGCTGCGGAGCCCAGGTAAACAAAAGAATCCTTGTGACCGGCACGTCCCTTGAAATTGCGGGTACCGGTGCTGATCAGTGTTTCACCCTCGCCGATCACACCCTGGCAGCTTCCCCAGCAGACGCTGCAGTTGGCATTCATAACGATGGCACCTGCTTCCATGAAAATGTCGATCAGGCCTTCTTCCATGGCCTGCTGGTAAATGGTATTGCTGGCGGGAACCACCAGAAAACGTACATGGGGAGCTACTTTCTTTCCTTTGATGATTTCAGCGCCCACACGGAGATCTTCCAGGCGGCCGTTGTTGCAGGAGCCGAGGAAAGCCTCGTCGATCTTAACACCGGCGCAATCCTTTGCAGGAACTACACTGTCAACAAAATGAGGTTTTGCAACGATGGGTTCGATGCTGCCCAGATCGATATCGTAAGTCTGTGCAAATACGGCGTCATCATCGCTTTTAAAACATGCTTTGGGTTCGCGTCCGTGGGCTTTCAGATAATCCATGGCGATGTCATCCACTTCCATCAGAGCGGTTTTTGCGCCGGCCTCCACGCACAGGTTGCAGATGGAAATACGGTCGCTCATGGTCAGCGTCTTCATACCCTCGCCTACGAATTCCATAGCCTTGTAATTGGCACCGTTGGCGCCGATTTTACCGATAATGGTCAGAATCAGATCTCTTGCATAAACGCCGTCCTTCAGTTTGCCTGTCAGGTTGAAGCGCAGAGTCTCCGGAACCAGCAGCCAGGACTGGCCGGTTACCATGGCGTACAGGTAATCGGTGCAGCCCACGCCGGTACCGAATGCACCCAGTGCACCGTAAGCGCAGGTATGGCTGTCCGCACCGAAAATCAGCTCGCCGGGACATACGTGATTCTCCATCATGATCTGATGGCATACGCCTTTTCCTTCATAGAAGGTGATGCCGTTTGCTTTTGCAAAATCGCGCATCTTCTTCTGAGAAGCCGCTGTCTTGGGACTGTCGGAAGGAACATTGTGATCTACGATCCACACAAGCTTGTTTACATCGGCAATGCGGGGATTTTTCAGTTTATTGTACATGTCAATAGTTAAATGTGTGGTACCATCGTTGCTCATGAGACGGTCAACTTCAACGGTATGGATATCGCCGGGCTTTACGCTGTCAACGCCGGCGGCTCTTGCAATAATTTTTTCAGCTATTGTCATTCCCATGGAATCATATCCTCTCTAAAATACGTCTTTATATGTGCGATCTATATGTGCAGTTTATATATGCAATTTATATAGGCAATATATATATAACTTATGTATACAATTTGCATATGCGGTAAATAACTGTTCTATTTATTCAGCGAAGCAATCAGTCCCCCCTGATCCAGGATACCCTGCATGTACGGCGGAAGCTTGGTGCATGTAAAGGTCTGACCGCCGACTGCTGCGATACCGTCGCTGAGAGACAGCTCCATATCCTCACCGCCCTCCACATGATCGTACAGATCCTTGCAGACGATAACCGGCAGACCGATGTTGATGGCATTGCGGTAGAAAATGCGGGCGAAGGATTTGGCCAGAACAGCCTTTACACCAAGCGCTTTCAGAACACTGGGAGCCTGCTCTCTGGAAGAACCGCAGCCAAAATTCTCGGCAGCAACCACAAAATCACCGGGCTTCACAGAAGAAGCAAAATCGGGATCGAGGGACTCGAAAGTATGTGTTTTCATCTCATCAATTGTGGGAAATAATAAATACTGGGATGCAATGATCTGATCAGTATCTACATCAGTATGAAATTTAAAAATTTTACCCATAGGGGTCCTCCTTATATATCATGTCATAGGATCAGGATAAACGGAATGAAAGTCCGTAAATACCGATATTCACATGCATATTAGTTTAACATTAACAGGGAAAAAAGTACAGTGGGTAAAATTCATCATTTTTAATGATTAAATTTAATGTATCCGGTTCAGACTTCGGTTTGAGAAAGGGATGAAGTTCTGAACTGTATATGGGAGGCGTACGCATTTGTAAGCAGCTGGGGTACGGTTACAAAAAATTTAGAAAATCTTAAGGGTTCATGCACATGAATTTAAATATATGTTTGTTATAATCGGATTAACTTCTCCGGTTTTTTGTGTGATGTCCGGGGAGAGATGCCGTGCCGGGGATGCATACAGTGTTTTCAGGGCCGGTTTTATTAATAATGTGGAAAGGACAGAGCTGATGAAGGTTTTAAAGAGAGTTATGACAGTTTTGCTGCTGGTGCTGCTGTGTGTTCCGATGGGGCTGACTGCGGATGTGATTTCTGTGGAAGCGGCAGCTGTAAATGAATCGACGGCAGCTGCGGGTGATGCGGCGGCGGCCGGGCAGACGGTAAGTGGTGGTTCCGGTAAGAGTCAGAAGAAGGGCACCAGTGGTGTGATCAGTACAGATGATTTTGAGATTCAGGTGGTATGCGGTCTGAATGGTAATTTCCGCAGTGGTGTTTCCATACCGGTTACTGTTTATATAGAAAGCCTGAGAAAGGATTTTGAAGGGATGATCAGGATGATCGTGCCCGGTGATGGTGATTACGGGACGGATGCAGTTGCTTATGAGAAGGAGGTTCTGCTGAGTGCGGGAGTGCAGAAGGTGGTTACCATGTCCGTATACAGCAGCTCGGCGATGTCCGCATTGAAATTTCAGCTGGAGGATGAATCGGGTGATATTCTGGTGGATAAGAATGTGACCATGAAAAGTCAGTCGGGTGATCAGGTTCTGGTGGGGGTGTTGAGCGATGATTATACGGCGCTGAATTATTTTGATGGACTTCCTTTGTCTCTGGCGTCCGGTATTTCCACAAATGTGCGGCTGGTTGAGCTGGATGAGGATATATTTCCGGAGCAGGCTTCCGGCATTGAGGCGCTGGGATATCTGATCATCAACAGTTATGATACTTCCGTATTGTCTGATGCGCAGTGCAATGCCATAAAAGGCTGGGTTGAGCAGGGCGGTGTTCTGATTGTGGGGACCGGACCCGATTACAGCCGTACCCTGTCAGGTTTTCAGGATGATTTCCTGGAAGGGACTGTCGGTGATGCCATGGAAGGGACGATGGAACTGGATGTGGACGATCCGAAGGCTCTGAATTATACGAAAGAGCAGGGAATCATGGAGATTTCCCTGAAGGATGGAAAAACGCTGAAAGGTATTTTCAAACAGAAGGACATGAAGTCGGGGCTGGTCTGGAACCGGGATTATAAGCAGGGACATGTGGTTGTAACTGCGTTTAATCTTGGTATGGAGCCCGTTGTCAGCTGGAATCAGAACATGAAGATGGCGGCGCTGCTTCTGGAGAAATCAGCTTTCGGTTACAGCAGAACCCACATTGAGCGGCTGGGCTACGGCGTAGGCAGTATTATTGACCGGTGGGCGCTCTCATCGGCTCTGGATGGTCTGCATGATGTAAATTATCCCAATATGAAGCTGCTGGGGATTCTTTTTGTGATATTTGTTCTGCTTGTGGGGCCGGGACTGTATCTGCTGCTGAAGTCTTTTGATAAAAGAGAGTGGATGTGGCTGCTGGTTCCCGTTCTGGCGGTTGGATTTACGGCGGGAATTTTTCTGGTGACACAGAATCTGAGGATCCGTCATCCGAGAGAGTCATCTGTAACGACCATGTATTATGATATGGACTCGGGAAATGGTGTTCAGGAAAGGGTTTATATGGCGATACAGGTTCCTGGCGCAGGAAAGGAACAGGTACATCTGGATCCGTCCATGGTGAATCTGAAGCTGGGAGGGGAAGAATCCGATTATTACTACTATCTCACTCCCGGAGATCAGAAGAAGAAATATGACTATAAGACTGCTGTCAGGGAGACGGCAGATGGATATCAGCTGGGTATCCGCAATAAGGAGACATTCGGTTCCACTTATATGAGCATGAATCATGTAACAGAGGATGACGGTATCTGCGGGCTGGAACTTCAGGCAGAGAGGACTGCTGCCGGTATCAAGGGTAAAGTAACCAATCGGACAGATCGTGATCTGTACTGTGTATCGGTTTATTCCAAAGGCAGCATGGTTATGCTGGGAAGCCTGAAAGCCGGAGAAAGTGCGGAATTTACAGAGAAGGACAACCGGTTAATGGAGTATTATGATATGTACGATATTACATTTACAGGTTTGCCTGAAGGGGATGAGGAACTGGATCAGCTTCGTGCAATCTGGAATCTGTTTACCAGTGAGTATCTGAACGATATGGATGAACAGGATATTTACACGTATGCTTATCAGGGCAGTGCAGATGCCGATTATGTGGCGGATGAACAGGTGAAAGAACGCAACAGGGCTGTTATTGTGAGACGGGACAGTATAGGATTCAGTGATTATGAGAATGCAGAAATTATAAATCTTTATGATTATGCGACAAATACAGGCAATGGATGGGATATGGACGGTCAGCTGTATACAACGAATATGGAGGTCGAATTTGATCTGGGCAGTCAGACAAACAGTATCTACGCCATGATCCGGGCCAAAGATTCCGATGCGGTGTACGGTTCTACGTCTAATGTAACTGTTTATGGCTGGAGCGTGAAAAACGGGCAGTTTGAAGAGCTGTTTAAGGATGGAGAAATTATGGAATTCAGGGACGGATGTCCTTATATTGATGACAAAGGTGTGATCAAGCTGAAATTCACCTGTCCCAATGTGAATGATATTACTTATACGCCCCGGATCAGAGTTGTGGGAGGTGAGTCCTGATGCTTAAGATTGAACATTTATATAAACGGTTCGGTTCCTTCTGCGCGGTTGATGATCTGAACCTTCATATCAGTAAAGGGGAGATATTCGGCTTTGTAGGTCATAATGGTGCGGGAAAAACGACTACCATGAAGATAACGGCAGGGCTGCTTACAGCTACCGGCGGCAGTATTTACATTGACGGAACGGATGCTTTCCGGGACCGGAAAAAGATCAAACGGAAGATCGGCTATATGCCGGATTTCTTTGGCGTTTACGATAATCTGAAAGCCATTGAATATATGGAATTCTATGCTTCCATGTACGGGATCACCGGTAAAAAAGCCAGAGAGACCTGTATGGAACTGATGGAACTGGTAAATCTTTCAGATAAAGCCAATAACTATGTGGACAGCCTTTCAAGAGGCATGAAGCAGCGTCTCTGTTTGGCTCGCAGTCTCGTTCACAATCCGGAGCTGCTGATTCTGGACGAGCCGGCTTCCGGACTGGATCCCAGAGCACGGTTTGAGATGAAGGAAATTCTGAAAAATCTGGGCTCCATGGGGAAAACAATCATTATCAGTTCCCACATTCTGCCGGAACTGGCGGATATGTGCGATACCATCGGTATTATGCAGAAGGGAAAGCTGATTATGCACGGAACCGTGGAGGATATTCAGATGAAGGCCATGCATGCCAAACCGCTTCATGTGCGGGTGCTTGACAGGCAGGAGGATGCTGTACGCATTCTGAAGGAGGATCCTCATACGCGGCGCGTTTCTGTGAGAGAGGATTATCTGGTGGCGGACTATACCGGCGATGATATGGATACGGCACATCTTCTTCAGCGACTGATGGCACAGGATATTCTGATAGAAAGTTATTATAAGGAAAAGGGTAATCTGGAGTCCCTGTTCCTGGAACTGACCAGTGATGACGAAGGAGGGGAGAAATCATGAGAGCAAATCCGATTTTAAAAAAGGAGCTGGTGCTGGGAGCACGCAGTATCAGATTTCCGCTGGCGCTTTTGCTTTACAGCGGCTGTCTGGCTGCAACTGCACTGGTAACTCTGGATGGTATGACGGGATTTGGCCGGGTTTCAGGTGGAGTGGAATATGAAACACTTACCTCCATATTTCTGGTTCTGGCATATATGCAGCTGTTTATGATCTGTGTTATCATACCTGTCCTGACGGCGGGGAGTATTGCGGGAGAACGGGAACGGCAGACGCTGGATATCATGCTGACGGCGCCGATTTCCCCTTTATCCATCGTGCTGGGCAAACTGTTTTCTTCCATGTGCAATATCTTTCTGTTTGTGGTCAGCAGTCTGCCGGCTATGGCGATTGCCTTTCTGTATGGCGGGATCCGATGGGAATATCTTCTGATATTCATGGTTTCCATCATGTGCATTGCATTTTTCAGCGGTGCCATCGGCGTATGGTGTTCATCGGTTTATAAAAGGACAATTGTCTCTGTGATTATGACGATCATTGTGGAACTGATCTTTTTCCTAGGCACGATTCTGGCGGTTTCTGCCTATTACTATGTGAAATATGACCGGATTCTGGAAGCCGGGGGGACGATTCCCAATAATGGTATCAACGTGGGATGGGTTCCGGCCATACTGCTTTTCAATCCCGGCATAGGATTTACAGATGCCATATATACTGCCTATACAGGAAGCAGCGGAGCGGAGATGATTCTGAAAAGCAGCTTTTTCGGCAATGCGGCTTCCGGTCTGATGAAGATATGTCCCTGGTGGTCATGGATCAGCATGGGGATTACGATTCTTCTCGGTATCGGTTTTGTACTGCTGGCAGCGGGCAGGATCGATTCGGTGAGACGCCGGGAAAAACATATGAAAATGAATAACAGAAAAAAACAGAGCCGGCAGAAGCAGAGTCATGACGGGCAGAAGTATGATATGCAGAATTCGTGAAGAAACAGTGATTTACAGTCGGTCAGAGGACAGCAGAAGGAGGACAGGAAAGTATGGATCAGCAGATAAAAAAATTTGTCGGCAGACTGCGCCTGTGGCTTTTCGGCAGAGAACTGGTGCAGGATCTGCTTTTGTGTATCTCTGCAGGAGTTTTTCTGGGAGCAGTTCTTGAGGTGATATCCTTTTTTGTACCGTGGTACAGTGTCCATTACTGGGCTGCAGGAGCAGTGTCAGCCGGGGCAGCAGCGGCTTTCATTCTGGCTTTGTGCCGCTGCCCTTCTGAACACAGGGCAGCCATGATTCTTGACCGGACAGGTTTGAAAGAGCGGACGGTGACAGCACTGGAACTGTCAGGGGATGTCAGTTTATTTGCAGAGCTTCAGAAAAAGGATACACTGGAGAAGCTGTCAGGTATCAGGCTGCACCGGCAGCTTCCAATGGGAATCACCTGGAAGCGTCCCTGTCTGCTGGCAGCTGTGTGTATCCTGTTTACAGTCACCTGCCTTCTGCCTTCGCCTGCAAAAGCGAAAGCAAAGGATATGCATAAAGTTGAGAAACAGGCCGAAGAGCAGATAGAAAAGGTGGAAAAAGTCCGTAAGGAACTGAAAAACGATAAGCAGGCGGAAGAACAGGAAAAAGAATATGAAACGCTTCTGGACAGCATTCAGAAGGAATTAAAAGAAGCTGATTCCCGGGAAGCTCTGGAAAAGGCACTTGAACGGGCCGGATATAAACTGAATCAGGCTGCTGAAAAAGCGGAGCAGAAAGATATAAAGGATAAGATGAGTCAGCTTTCTCATTCACTGAACCCTGATCAGGGAACCAGGGCAGATGCCGGACAGGATAAAAACGGCAAAAAGCAGGCAGCAGAGAAACAGAAAGCAGCCGGGGAAGCACAAGCACTGCTGAAAAAACTGGAGGAAGCAGGAGATTTGAGCAATCTCAGTGAAGAAGAACTGGCAGCTGCCCGGGAAGCTCTGGAAAAACTGGCGAACATGGCGGATAATCAGGAACTGGCATCCAGCCTGCAGTCTGCAGCTTCTCAGATTGCCTCGGGAACTGCAGCAGCCGATGATCTGGCAGCGGCGCAGGCAGCGGTGAGTGCCCTGAAAAGTGCAGCAGCCTCACAGCTGGCTTTTGCCGGTGGACAGTCAGGATCGGGAAATTCGAACGCCGGTAATTCCGGTTCCGGTAATAATGGAAATTCAGGCAGCGGCAATTCCGGAAATGGTGCCGGCAGCGGTTCCGGCTCAGGATCGGGTTCGGGAAACGGCAATGGCAATGGAGCCGGTTCCGGCAGCGGTTCGGGAAACGGAGGCAGCGGTTCGGGTACCGGCACGGGATGGAATTACGGCAGTAAAAACGGTAAAGAAAAAGATATTACCTATAATGGAGAGATGGTCTCTGTTCCGGGCGGAACGGGAGATGATGAGAATCTGACAGGCAGACAGAACCAGGGGACATCCTATGTAATTCAGGGAGGAGATTCTCTGACCTGGTCCGGAAATTCTGTTGATTATAATCAGGTAATCGGCGAGTACAGCAAACAGGCTCTGTCTCAGATCAGCAATTCCGATTATCCTGCCGGTGTACAGGATATTGTGAAGTCTTATTTTGAAGAGCTGAATCAGTAAGATCAATAAAGTTGGCAGAAAGGACAGCGTTATGAGTATAAACGGCGAACAGCAGTTAAAGGATATGGTGGATCAGATCAATCAATGTGAGGCGGAGATCGGCAGGGCGATCATTGGCCAGAAAGATATTATCAGACAGACGATTCTGGCAATTCTGGCAGATGGCAATGTGCTTCTGGAGGGTGTTCCGGGGCTTGGAAAGACAGAGCTGGTCAAAGCAGTTTCAAAAGTCTTTCAGATGAGTTTTTCCAGAATCCAGTTTACACCGGATCTGATGCCGGCGGATGTAACGGGAACCAGCCTGATTTTAAAGGAAGGGGACCGCAACGTATTTCAGTTTGAGCCGGGTCCGGTTTTTGCACAGCTGGTACTGGCAGATGAGATCAACCGTGCCACACCCAAGACACAGGCGGCGCTGCTGGAAGCCATGCAGGAAAAAACGGTGACCGCAGGCAGAAAAACATATGAACTGCCGCAGCCTTTTCTGGTACTGGCAACGCAGAATCCCATTGAAAATGAAGGCACCTATCCTTTGCCGGAGGCTCAGCTGGACCGTTTTCTGTTTAAAATACAGGTCAGTTTTCCTTCAAAACAGGAACTGAAGGAGATTCTTCAGATTACGACGGGCAATGAACGCCCGCAGCTTTCTTCTGTGATTGCAGGGGAAGAGATTCTTGAGATGCGGAAAATCATCAATCAGATCCCTGTGTCTGACGCGGTAATGGATTATGTGCTTTCCATCGTTGTGGCAACACACCCCGAAGTGGAAGGAGCACCTGAAGTGGTGCGGCGGTATGTGGCGGCCGGAGCCAGCCCCAGAGCAGCCCAGGCAATCATTAAAACAGCCCGGGCGAGAGCTGTTATGGAGGGGCGTTACAACGTGGCATTCGAAGACGTGCGCTACGTTGCATATCCGGCACTGAGACACAGGCTGATTACAAATTTTGAAGCAATTGCGGACGGGGTGACGGTAGACCGGATCATTGAGGAAATTATCCGGGGGCTTGACCGGAAGAACGTATAATGGATGAGGATACAGCAGCAGAGGGGATAATGCATGAGTGAATTGTTTGATGAGGAGTTTTTTGCCCGATTGAACCGTCTGAAGCTTGCCATGCATATCCGTCTGGACAGAGGGATGAGCGGCGGCAGAAAATCGTCTGCCCGGGGGTCTTCAGTGGAGTTTTCTGATTTCCGCGAATATCTGCCGGGAGATGATATCCGGCGGATCGACTGGAATGTATATGGCCGTCTGGATAAGCTTTACGTAAAGCAGTTCATGGAAGAAAAAGAAGCGGTATAT
>JALFLM010000061.1 GCA_022774705.1 Lachnospiraceae bacterium
TTATTGTAATATGCGGTTATGAAGACGGATGGTTTGAAGTAAACGATCCCAACAGCGTGATCAACAGTGAGGCCAAATGGAAGTTTGACAGGCTTGCGGGACAGATCCGCAGTATGTGGGCACTGTCAGCAGTCTGACATACCTGCCCTGATATGTCAGCAGGGAACGGTCTTATTCCGAACGTTCGTCGATCACATCTCCGTCTGCATTGATGGTAACCACCCGAAGCGGCAGTTTTCTGCCGCTTTTTTTTGCGGCTGCCTCCACTGCAGTTCTGACAGCCCGTTCCATGCCGCCGCAGCAGGGCACATGCATGCGGGTGAGCAGGATATCCTGAATGGAATTTGACTGGAAAATGGCAGTCAGTTTCTCACTGTAGTCAACGGGATCCAGCTTGGGACACCCCACCAGAACTACACGTTCTTTCATAAATTCATTATGGAAATTGCCGTGGGCATATGCGCAGCAGTCGGCGGCCACAAGAATACGGGCATTTTCATAAACAGGAGACGAAACCGGCAGAAGACGGATCTGCACCGGCCACTGGGTCAGCCTGCTTTTCACAGCTTCTACGGCTTCCATATGAGCTTTTACTGCTTTTTCATCATAGGCAGCAGCCTCCCGCTCCAGAAAGGAGATGGCATCTGCGGGACAGGCAGGCAGACAGTCTCCCATACCGTCGCAGTAATCATCACGGAGGAGAACTGCTTTTCCGTCCACCATGCCGATTGCTCCTTCGTGGCAGGCTTTTGCGCAGGCCCCGCACCCATTGCATTTTTCCTTATCAATCTGTACAATTTTACGAATCATGAAAAACCTCCTTATTTTGTCTCTGAACAGTTACCATTATTTCAAGCGCAAACAGTAATTTCTTGAATTTACAATGTAAATGTACTATAATTTTTACATAAAAACAGTGGTAATTGCAACTGTATAATGGAAAATGAAGGGATAAACGGGTTATGAATGCCAGATACCGTATTTTATATGAAACAGATCTGTTCGGCGGAATTGAGGAAGAAGATCTTGCCTCCATGCTTGCGTGTCTCCATACCAGGGAAGCACGGTATCGGAAAGGTGAACTGATTTTTCAGGAAGGTGATGTGATTCAGGAAGCCGGCATTGTGCTGTCGGGTAAGGTTCATATTGTGCAGGATGATTTCTGGGGGAACCGGCATATTGTTTCGGCAGTACCGGCAGGCAGCATGTTCGGAGAGGCTTATGCCTGTCTGGGCAATGAAAAGCTCAGGGTTGATGTCCGTGCGGAGACAGATTGTCATGTCCTGTTTCTGAATCTGCAGAAAGCCATGCATGTCTGCAAAAATACATGTCCGTTTCACCAGAGACTGGTTAAAAATATTCTGTATGCCATTGCAGGAAAGAACCTGGATCTGGCCGCGAAGATTCAGCATACCTCCAGACGCAGCATCCGGGAGAAGGTTTTATCCTATTTGTCTGAAGAATCCAGAAAAACCGGAAGCAGCTATTTTTCCGTTCCGTTTACCAGGCAGCAGATGGCAGATTTTCTGGCTGTGGACAGAAGCGCTTTGTCCAAGGAACTGTCCAGGATGCAGCAGGACGGGCTGATCGAATATGAGCGGAATCAGTTTCATCTGAAGCTGAGAAAATAAATTTTACAGGTACCGGATGATGGAATTTTAAGGGAGAGGTGTCGGGAAGGAGTGGCAGTCAGATGAGTCAGGATTACAGAGAATACCGGCAGCACGGAACGCAGCAGTTTCCGTGTGCCTATTATAATGCACAAAAATGCGGGAAGATGCCCGGTGATTTTTTTGAGGTGAAGCATCACTGGCATGAAGAAATCGAATTGATGTTTCTGATCAGGGGCAGTTTTCATATGGAAATCAATATGCAGCAGTATCAGCTGGAGGCCCCCTGTATCTGTGTAATCAGCAGCGGGGAGCTTCATGCGCTGAAAAGTCTGACAAAAGACTATGCGGAAAGTGCCATTGTGTTTCATCCGCGTCTGCTGGCTTTTCAGGAGCAGGATCAGATGCAGGAGAAGATTATTAATGAACTGGTGGAACATCAGCTGCAGCTTCCCCGGCTGATCAGTCCGAAAGATTTTGTGTGGCAGGAAGTGGTGCGGGAATATGAAGCCATGGAACAGACTTTCCTGCGGGAGGCCAGAACCAGAGGATCGGACCAGTATCTGGCGGACACAGCCGGCAGCCAGCTGATCATCAAAGCAGCTCTGCTCAAAATTCTGGCAGGTCTGCAGACGGAGGATCTTCTTCAGGTCTGCGAACCGCGTGAGAATGTGCAGGTGGCCTATATCAAGACCGCACTCTCATATTTTCATGAGCATTACCGGGAGAAGGTCTATATCCGTGATCTGGCCTCCTGTGCCGGATTGAATGAGCAGTATTTCTGCCGTCTGTTCCGCCGGGTCATCCGTATGTCTCCGGTGGAATATATGAACAGCTACCGCATGAAAAAGGCGGTGGCCCTTCTGGAGCGGAGCGACCTGCCCGTAACGGAGGTGGCTTACGAATGCGGATTTCACGATATGGGCGGATTTATACGTGAGTTTAAAAAAATGACCGAAACGACGCCTCTGCAATACCGCAAAAAATTCCGTATGGGAAGCTGAGAAAAAAGGTTCGCAGCAGTTCAGCCGGGGTTGAGCTGCTTCACCTGAAATCATACTCTGTTGAATAGTTCAGATGTCATAATAACATAATTTTCAATCAGATTACTGCAAGAAATCAGGACAGAATGCAGGTATACTGAAATCACGAAAACAAACGATTGAAGACGAGATTCAGCAATCAAAGATGAACATTCAGGAGGTTTATATACATGGAACGAAAATGGTGGCATGAGAAGGTAGCGTATCAGATTTATCCCAAGAGCTTTTACGATTCCAACGGTGACGGAATCGGTGACATTCCCGGTATCATCAGCAAGCTGGATTACCTGAAAGACCTGGGAGTGGACATCATCTGGCTGTCCCCCTGCTTCTGTTCTCCGCTGGCGGACCAGGGCTATGATATTTCCGATTATTATAACATCGATCCCCGCTTCGGCGCCATCGAGGATATCGACCGGCTTCTGGAGGAAGCAAAAAAACGTGATATGTACATTCTGATGGATCTGGTTGTAAACCATTGCTCCGATGAGCATGAATGGTTCGTAAAGGCCTGTGAGGATCCTCAGGGAGAGTACGGTAAATTCTTCTATTTTGAAAAGGGAAAGGAAGACGGCAGCGCTCCCAACAACTGGCGTTCCTATTTCGGCGGCAGCGTATGGGATAAAATTCCCGGACATGAGGATGAAAATATGTACTATCTTCATATGTTCCATAAAAAGCAGCCTGACCTGAACTGGGAGAACCCGAAGCTTCGCGAGGAAGTCTATAAAATGATTAACTGGTGGCTGGACAAGGGACTGGCAGGCTTCCGTATTGACGCCATCATCAATATCAAAAAGGCACTTCCCTTCGAAAAATACAGCTACCCGGCAGACCGTCCTGACGGCATGGTAATGCCTCAGCGTATGCTGCAGGATGCAGAAGGCATCGGAGAATTCCTTGGGGAGATGCACCGCCGTACCTTTAAGCTCCATGATGCATTTTCCGTCGGAGAAGTATTCAATGTGGAAGACGAGGACCTGCCCGAATTCATCGGTGAGGATGGATATTTTTCCTCCATGTTTGACTTTAATGAAACTATTTTCGGCGGCAGCATCAACGGCTGGTACGATGCGAAGATGATTACACCCGATGATTACAAACGCTGCTGTTTCGAAAGTCAGAAACAGATGGGTGATTTCGGCTATTTTTCCAATATTATCGAAAATCACGACGAACCCCGCGGTGTCAGCCGTTATATTCCTGAAGGTGAATGCACAATCCGCTCCAAAAAGCTGCTGGGGGCCATGAATTTTATGCTGAAGGGTCTGCCTTTCATTTATCAGGGGCAGGAAATCGGTATGGAAAATGTGGTACTTACAAGCATCGATCAGGTGGATGATATCTCCACCCTGGATGAATATCAGGTAGCCAGAAATGCAGGCCTTTCCGATGAGGAGGCTTTAAAGGCTGTCAACCGTTTCAGCCGCGACAATGCCCGCACCCCCATGCAGTGGAGTGCAGAGGATAACGCCGGATTTACCGAAGGAACGCCCTGGCTGTATGTCAATCCCAATTACACAAAGATCAATGTGGAAGCACAGCAGAGTGACAGGGACAGCGTCCTGAACTGGTACAGGGCCATGATTTCCCTGCGCAAAAATCCGCAGTATAAAGAAACGGTTGTGTATGGTGATACTGTTCCCGTTCTGGAGAATGTACATAATATCATGGCATATTACAGAAAGAGTGAGGATCAGACGTTGCTGGTGATCGGCAATTACCAGACCGGAGCACAGACGGTGGAACTGCCCTGTACCATCACAAAAGTGCTGTTGGACAACACAAAAGCAGACCAGAGTGGTGAGATGGAATTGCCTGCGGTAAAAAACGGAAAACTGACGCTGGAAGGCTATCAGGCGATCGTAGCTGTTGTGGAATAACATATAAAAGACATATAAACACAAGGAGGAAAAGCAAATGGATAAAAAATGGTGGAAAGAAAGCGTTGTATATCAGATTTACCCCCGCAGCTTCTGTGACAGCAACGGAGACGGTATCGGTGATCTGAATGGTATTACCAGCAAGATGGATTACCTGCAGGAGCTGGGCATCGATGTAATCTGGCTGTCACCGGTTTATCAGTCACCCAATGCGGACAATGGTTATGATATCAGCGACTATCAGGCAATTATGGAAGAGTTCGGCACCATGGAGGATTACGACCGGATGTTAAAGAGTGCCCATGACCACGGCATCAGGATCGTCATGGACCTGGTTGTAAACCACACCTCCGATGAACATGAATGGTTCATTGAAAGCCGTAAATCAAAAGATAACCCCAAACGCGATTACTATATCTGGCGTGAAGGAAAAGACGGACACGAACCCAACAACTGGGGTTCCTGCTTCAGCGGTTCCGCATGGAAATATGATGAAGCGACAGATATGTACTATCTGCATATGTTTGCGGAAAAACAGCCTGACCTGAACTGGGAGAACCCCGTTGTCCGCGACGAAGTTTTCAAGATGATGACCTGGTGGTGTGAAAAGGGAATCGACGGTTTCCGTATGGACGTAATCAGCATGATTTCCAAAGCGGAAGGCCTGCCCGACGGCAAAAAGGGAGAAGGAGAGCTGTACGGAGATTATACCCCTTACGTATGCAACGGCCCTCATGTACATGAATATCTGCAGGAGATGAATCAGAAGGTTCTTTCCCGTTACGATCTGCTGACAGTAGGCGAATGTGCCGGTGTTACGCTGGAAGAAGCGAAAAAGTATGCAAACAGTCAGGGAACCGAGCTGAATATGGTTTTCCAGTTCGAGCATATGGATCTGGATGCCGGTGAGACCTGCAAATGGACTGACAGAAAAGTTCCGCTGCCGGCTCTGAAGGAGATCATGAACAAATGGCAGACCGGTCTGGAAGGCTGTGCATGGAATTCTCTGTACTGGTGCAATCACGATCAGCCCCGTATGCTGTCCCGTATGGGCAACGACAGCGATGAATACCGTGAACTGTCCGCAAAGATGCTGGCTACTACTCTTCACATGATGCAGGGTACTCCTTATGT
Source organism: Lachnospiraceae bacterium (assembly GCA_022774705.1). Classification (GTDB taxonomy): domain Bacteria; phylum Bacillota; class Clostridia; order Lachnospirales; family Lachnospiraceae; genus TWA4. The sequence goes on from JALFLM010000061.1 coordinate 5,671, forward strand.
ATATCAGGGCGAAGAACTGGGCATGACCAACGTTCCCTTCAGAAACATGGATGATATCCGCGATATTGAGAGTATCAATGCATTCAGAGAGATGACGGAAGCAGGTATTTTTGATGAAGAAACCATGTTCCGCTACATCTGCTACAAAGGACGTGACAATGCCCGTACTCCCGTGCAGTGGGATGACAGCGAGAACGCCGGATTTACCACCGGAACTCCCTGGATCATGGTGAACCCCAACTATACGAAGATCAACGCGAAGGAACAGGTTTCCCGTCCCGATTCCGTATTCAATTACTATAAGAAGCTGATCGCTCTGCGCCATACGGAAGACGTGATCGTATACGGTACGTTCGAACTGCTCATGCCCGACGATGAAAATGTATTTGCTTATACAAGAACACTGGACGGTACCCGTCTGTTTGTGGCATGCAACTACAGTCAGGATACAGTTTCCGTGGAAGCACCCGCAGACTTTGCCGGACAGAAGGCAGAACTTCTTATTTCCAATTACGCAGAACAGGGTGATACACCTGCAGCTGTTTTACGGCCTTACGAAGCAGTGGTATGGAAAAAGTAATGCTTCAGCAGAGGCTGAACGCACGATGACAGGGCTGTTTTGTCCAAAGTATGTTTTGTCAGTCAGAAACAGGCAAATATTCATGCATTTTTTACAAGTTTTGTATTGACAATAAAAAAAGCAGATAGTATGATTCTCAGTAGTGCTAAAATGTCCCTGCTGTATACTGTCTGCTTTTTTGCAGCTGTCCGGAGTGGATTGCATTTACGGGTTCAGCTTCCGGTATGAGCTATTCTGTTATAGGGAGAGAAGCGGACTGCTGCAGACAGAGACAAAATTACACTAATAGATTAGGAGGATATGAAAATGAAAATGTTCAAAAAGGTATTAAGCCTGGTGCTTGCCGGTGCCATGGTATTATCCCTGGCAGCCTGCGGCAGCAAGGACAGCGGTTCATCAGACGGCGGCGATTCCGGTGAAGAAGTATTTAAAATCGGTAGTATCGGACCTGCAACAGGTGCAGCTGCTATCTATGGCCTGGGTGTTAAAAACGGTGCGCAGGTTGCTGTTAATGAGATTAACGAAGCAGGCGGTATCAATGGTTACAAAGTTGAATTCAAATTTGAAGATGACGAACTGAATAATGAAAAATCAGTTAATGCATACAATACTCTGAAAGACTGGGGTATGCAGATGCTGGTAGGTTCTACCACCAGTGACTGCAGTATTGCGGTTTCTGCAAAAACATCTGCTGACAACATGATTCAGCTGACACCCTCAGGTTCATCTGTTGACTGTATTGCAACTGACAACGCATTTCAGGTATGCTTTACTGATCCCAGTCAGGGTATGCGTTCCGCACAGTATATCGGTGAACATAAGCTGGCAACCAAGATTGCTGTAATCTATGACAGTTCTACTTCTTATTCATCAGGTATCTATGCAAAGTTTAAAGAAGAAGCTGCTAATCAGAATCTTGAAATTGTTTCAGAAGGCGCATTTACCGCTGATAACAACAAGGATTTCTCCGTACAGCTGCAGCAGGCTAAGGATGCCGGTGCAGAACTGGTGTTCCTGCCAATCTACTATACAGAAGCAGCTCTGATTCTTGCTCAGGCTGATTCCATGTCATATGATCCCATCTTCTTTGGCTGTGATGGTATGGATGGTATTCTGGGTGTAGAAAACTTCGATACTTCTCTGGCAGAAGGTCTGATGCTGTTAACACCTTTCGTAGCTGATTCAGATGATGAAGCAACAAAGAAATTTGTTGACTCTTATAAAAAGCTTGCTGATGGAGAAACACCCAACCAGTTTGCAGCAGATGCATACGATGCGGTATATGCTCTGAAAGCTGCTATTGAAAAAGCAGATGTAAAACCTTCAGCAAGTGTTTCTGATATCTGTGAAGCTGTAAAGGGTGCTATGACAGAGATTAATGTTAAGGGTCTGACCAGTGATGAACAGGGTATGACCTGGGCTGCAACAGGTGAAGTTGACAAGGCTCCCAAGGCTGCAGTAATCGAAAACGGCAAATACAAAATGATGCAGTAATCTGCTGCGTGGATTTTGGATGGTTCGTTGAGAGAATCTGTCTGAAATATTTTGAATATTCAAACAATGGCCAGAGAGGGCGGTACCTGGTATTGCCCTCTCTTTTTCAATAGAATTCGCATTGGATAAAGCGTTGTACAGAAGGAAGAACAGCAGCGTTTTATCCAATGCGAAGTGGAGGAGATATAACATGATGAGCTTCATAAATTATTTGATCAGCGGCATCAGTCTCGGCAGTGTGTATGCAATCATTGCCCTGGGGTACACCATGGTTTACGGTATTGCAAAAATGCTGAACTTTGCTCACGGCGATGTTATCATGATCGGTGCCTATACAGTGTTTACCGTAGCCAGCAGCATAGGGATGAATCCGGCAGTTGCGGTCATTCTTTCCATTGTGGTATGTACGGTTCTGGGTATGCTTATTGAACGTGTGGCTTATAAACCGCTTCGTCAGGCAGCATCCCCTCTTGCGGTTCTGATTACCGCAATCGGTGTCAGTTATCTGCTGCAGAATGTGGCACTGCTGGTTTTTGGCCCTAATACCAAGTCATTTACGTCCGTTATTTCCTGGAAGGGAGTTTCTCTGGCAGATGGAAAGCTGAATATTTCCGGTGTTACCATCGTTACCATTGCTGCCTGTATCGTGATCATGGTGGCACTGACTTCATTTATCAATCATTCCCGGGCAGGACAGGCCATGCTTGCGGTATCGGAAGATAAGGGGGCAGCACAGCTTATGGGTATCAATGTAAATGGGACCATTGCACTGACTTTTGCCATCGGCTCCGGTCTGGCCGCAGTTGCAGGTGTTCTGCTCTGTTCCGCATATCCCACACTGACTCCCTATACCGGTGCCATGCCCGGTATCAAGGCTTTTGTGGCAGCCGTATTCGGCGGAATCGGTTCAATTCCCGGTGCCATGATCGGCGGTATTCTGCTGGGTATCATTGAAATTTTAAGTAAGGCATATATCAATCAGCAGTTATCCGATGCGATTGTATTTTCCGTACTGATTATTGTGCTTTTAATTAAGCCTACCGGTATTCTTGGCAGGAATATCCAGGAAAAAGTATAGGGAGGTGCTTTGGATGTCAAAGAAAAACAGCAGTGTGAATGCTAAGAAAAAAATTAATATCAGAAAATTCCTGAAAGGTGATCTTCTTACGTATCTGATGGTTATTGCGGTTTATGCAGTTCTGCAGACCATGGTGGCAACCGGTAATATGAAGAGTCTGTATCAGGGACTTCTGGTTCCCATGTGTGTTTATTCGATTATGGCGCTGTCTTTGAATCTGACGGTAGGTGTCATGGGAGAGCTGAGCCTTGGACATGCGGGTTTCATGTGTCTGGGTGCTTTTTCCGGTGCTATTTTCTCTAAAATTACCAGTGATATCATTGCAGTTGACCTGCTGCGTTTTATTCTGGCAATTCTGATCGGTGCGGCAGTAGCGGCCTTTTTCGGATTCCTCATTGGAATTCCTGTACTGCGCCTGAAGGGGGATTATCTGGCCATTGTAACGCTGGCATTTGGTGAGATTATTAAGAATGTAGTCAATGTGTTTTTTATGGGTATTGATAAGAATGGCCTTCATCTTTCCATGAAGGATGAAATGTCCCTGAATCTGGCAGAAGGCGGTAAAACGATCATGAAGGGACCGCAGGGTATTGTGGGTACTCCCAATGATTCCACTTTTACTATCGGCGTGGTTCTGATTCTTATTACCCTGGTAATTGTGCTGAATCTGATTCATTCCCGTTCCGGTCGTGCCATTATGGCAATCCGCGACAACCGTATTGCAGCGGAATCCATAGGCATTCATATTACAAAATACAAAATGATGGCATTTGTCATTTCTGCGGCACTGGCCGGAGTGGCCGGAGTGCTGTATTCTCACAATCTGAGTTCTCTGCAGGCTCAGCCGCAGAATTTTGGTTACAATATGTCCATTATGATTCTGGTATATGTAGTACTTGGCGGTATCGGCAATATGCGTGGTTCCATTATAGCAGCCTCCATTCTGACCATTCTGCCGGAGCTGCTGAGAAGCTTTGCGGATTACCGTATGCTGGTATACGCAATTGTACTGATTCTGATGATGCTCTTCAACTGGGCGCCGGCCTGCCTGGAATTCAGAGAGAGACACTCCCTGAAGAACATGTTTGCCGGAAAGAAAGCAAAGGAGGTACAGTAAATTATGGCTTTATTGGAAGTGAAAAATCTGACCATCTCCTTTGGTGGTCTGAAAGCAGTTGATAATTTTTCCGTATCCATCGAAAAGGGACAGCTGTACGGTCTGATCGGTCCCAACGGTGCCGGTAAAACCACCGTGTTCAATCTGCTGACCGGCGTGTATAAGCCTGGCAGCGGTTCGGTGGAACTGGACGGACACAATATTACAGGAAAAAGTACCATTGAAATCAATCATGCAGGTATTGCCCGTACGTTCCAGAATATCCGCCTGTTTAAAGAACTGAGCGTGCTGGACAATGTAAAAGCAGGTCTGCACAATGAATTCAAATACAGTACAGTGACCGGTATTCTGCGTCTGCCTTCCTACTGGAAAGTGGAAAAGCAGATGGATGAACGTGCCATGGAACTTCTGAAGGTGTTTGATCTGGAGCAGGAAGCCGGTACACTGGCAGCCAACCTGCCCTATGGTAAGCAGAGAAAACTGGAAATCGCCAGAGCACTGGCAACGGATCCGAAGCTTCTGCTTCTGGATGAGCCGGCAGCCGGCATGAATCCCAACGAGACAGCAGAGCTGATGGATACGATCCGTTTCGTCCGCGATCATTTTGATATGACAATCCTGCTGATCGAGCATGATATGAAGCTGGTTTCCGGTATCTGCGAGAAACTGACCGTACTGAACTTCGGTGCTATTCTGGCCTGCGGAGATACCTCCACGGTACTGAATAATCCGGAAGTTATCAAAGCATATCTGGGTGAATAGGAGGAACATATCATGGCAATGTTGGAAATCAGAGATTTACAGGTTTATTATGGTATGATTCAGGCTATAAAAGGCATTTCCCTGGATGTCAATCAGGGAGAAGTAATCGCTCTGATCGGTGCCAACGGCGCCGGTAAGACGACAACGCTGCATACGATTACCGGTCTGCTGAGACCTAAGGCCGGCACGATTACATTCAATGGCGAGAATATTACAAAGGCAGCGGCTCACAAGATCGTTTCCATGGGAATGGCTCATGTTCCGGAAGGACGCCGTGTGTTTGCGGAACTGTCTGTTCTGCAGAACCTGAGACTGGGTGCCTATACCAGAAACAGCAAGGATGAAATTGAAGAATCTCTTGCAAATGTATACAGGCGCTTCCCGCGTCTGGAGGAACGTAAAAATCAGATGGCGGGAACGCTGTCAGGCGGCGAACAGCAGATGCTGGCCATGGGCCGTGCGCTGATGTCAAAGCCCAAGATCATTCTCATGGATGAGCCCTCCATGGGTCTGTCTCCCATCTTTGTGAATGAAATCTTCAGTATCATTCAGGACGTAAGTGCCGATGGCGTAACGGTTCTTCTGGTAGAACAGAACGCTAAAAAAGCGCTTTCCATCGCTGATCGCGCCTACGTACTGGAAACCGGTAAGATCGTTCTGGAAGGAGACGCGAAAGAACTGATGAATAACGACTCTATCAAAAAAGCATATCTGGGAGAATAATTTCCCGGATCCGGTTACAGGTTCACCGGTTCACGCGTAAGTGAAATTATAATCAAAACAAAGCGGCAGCTTCCCCCGGGTGTATGGTGTATTGGCCGGGAGAAGCGCCGTTCTTTTTGCGTTTATTTCTCAGGCGGAGTCTGAACAGCAGCTCTCCTTTTGTTCTGTTCAGATTTTATGTGTATTGTCGCAGGTTTTGTGGTAGAATAGGCAGTGAAATGTATGGAAATGAAAAGTGTGAAATAAGGCATAAATATAAAAGGAAGGGATTGAATGATGGAGAAGATGTTAAATGATATGATATACGATGTGGTAATTGCAGGTTCCGGTCCTGCGGGCCTGGCGGCAGCTGTTTATGCGCAGAGGGCTGAACTGAATGCTCTGGTGATCGAGAAGAATTATATGAGCGGCGGGCAGATCATCAATACTTACGAGGTGGACAACTATCCCGGCTTTCCCGGCATCAACGGATTTGATCTGGCTATGAAGTTCCACGAACATGCAGTGAAGCTGGGAGCCCGCTTTGTTACCGATGAGATCGATTCCGTGAAAAAAGAAGGCGGCATCTGGGTGGTGACCGGAAAAAACGGGATCTATAAGACACGTACTGTTCTGGCGGCCTGCGGTGCACATCACAGAAAACTGGGAATCCCGGGAGAAGAGGAATTTTCCGGAAAAGGAGTCAGCTATTGCGCAACCTGCGACGGTGCCTTTTACCGTGACAGGACAGCGGCAGTAATCGGAGGCGGCGACGTGGCGGTGGAGGATGCCGTTTTCCTTGCCCGTATGTGCAAAAAGGTATACCTGGTCCACCGCAGAGATGAGCTTCGGGCAGCAAAAAGCCTTCAGAAAAAACTGATGGAGCTTCCCAATGTGGAGATTCTCTGGAACAAGGTACCTGATGAGATTGCAGGTTCCGAAACAGTAGAAAAGCTCTATTTCAGTGACACGAAGAGCGGGGAACAGTTTGATTATGATGTGGACGGCGTATTTGTGGCAGTGGGAATTACTCCCGACAGTCAGGCATTTGCCGGTATCGCAGAAACCGATGAACAGGGGTATCTGATAGCAGGTGAGGACTGTGTGACTTCAGCTGCCGGCCTGTTCGCCGCCGGGGATATCCGTACAAAACCGCTGCGTCAGATTCTCACAGCAGCAGCTGACGGAGCCAATGCCATAACATCCATAGAGAAATATCTGAATACGTTATAGAATCCTCCGGCTGCCATTTTGCTTTTATTAAAAAACATAGGTATGGACGATTGACAGTTGTCAGGGGCTCTGTTATACTTGCTAAGATTGTATATATGACGAAAATATTACAGTGATTACAGGAAGTTAACATTTTTTTAAATATGAGCAAACTTTTTGTGACGCGAATTCATCTATATACTGTGAGCGGCAGATTCAGAATACTGCAGGCGACAGATGGGAAGCTGTGATACGGCATCCACGGTAATCAGCTGTATGCAGAAAGAACTGAAGAGTGTCGTTGTGAAGACCAGAGTATTAGACAACTGAAGATATTGTTTATGAATATGTTTGGAGGTAACAAATGACTAAAAGGAAAAAAGTGCTGGCAGCTACTTTAACTGCCGTACTGACTACTGCTAATACAATTCCTGTGCTGGCAGCAGGTAATGATACCACATTATCAACAGACAGTGCAGTTGCCGGAATTGCATTCAATATCAGCGCATACAATGAGAATGCAGGCAGTAATGGCAAAGGTGTAGCAGAGGTTCTGAATGCTGCAACGAATGCAACAAAGGAAGAAACAGCAGCAAAAGAGACTGAAGCGAAAAAGAAAACTGAAAAAGCAGCAGAGTCCGAAACTGCAAAAGAATCTGAAGCTGCTAAAGATTCCAAGGCAGCAAAAGAAGATACTCAGAAGGAGACAGAAAAAGAAACTTCTCCTTATGAGAATATTGCGATCACACAGGTAAGCAATTACGTTAATATCAGAAAGAAACCCAACACGGACAGCGAGATTCTCGGTAAGATTTATGACAATGCCGCAGCTACTATTCTGAAGACCGTTAACGGTGAGGACGGCAAGTGGTATTACATCAAGTCCGGCAGCGTAAAGGGTTATATGAAAGCCGAGTACTTTGTAACCGGCGAAGATGCGGAAAAGATTGCCAAGAAGGTCGGCAATGTCCTCTGCAAGACAACAGCTACCACTTTAAGACTCCGTGAAAAACCGAGCACAAAGAGTACGACGGTGGATCTGCTGGCAGAAGGTTCTGTATATTCCGTATTAAAAGAAAATGTTAAAAGTAAAGATGGAACCAGTTTCATTCAGGTTCTGGTCAGCGAAGGCGAAGATGGAGAAGGTGATGTAAAAGGATATATTTCTGCAGATTATGCGGATGTATATGTGGAATTTGAAAAAGCAATCTCCATTGAAGAAGAAAAAGCAGAACTGGAACGCCAGGCAGAGCTGAAGAGACAGGAAGAGGAAGCAGCTGCTGCAGCCGCAGCTGAAGCTGCAGAGAAGTCTTCCGCAAGTTCTTCTTCCTCATCTTCCTCATCTTCTTCATCCGGCAGCTCCAAAAAATCTTCCGGAAGTTCTTCATCCAGCAGCTCAGGAAGCTCTAAAAAGTCTTCCGGCAGTTCTTCTTCCGGTTCATCATCTTCCGGCGGAAGCGGCACCGGTGCAGCAATTGCAGCAAAGGCACAGCAGTATACAGGATGGCTTCCCTATGTATGGGGCGGTTCCAGTCTGAGTTCAGGTGCTGACTGCTCAGGCTTTACCATGTCGATTTATTCTGCTTACGGAATCAGCCTGCCGCACAGTTCAGCGGCTCAGGCAAACGGCGGACGTTCCATCAGCAGAAGCGAACTTCAGCCCGGTGACCTGGTATTCTACGGAAGCGGCGGAATCAGCCATGTGGCAATCTACATCGGCGGCGGTCAGATCTGTCATGAAGCAAACTCACGTCGTGACTGCACTATCGATTCCATCGGATACTGCGGAACACCTGTTAAATATGTTACATACACGCATTAATAGATTGAATCACAGATCGAATATAAGATCGATTGTTTGTGGCCGGAGCATCCTGGATGTTCCGGTCATTTTCAGTTTCAGGGCAGGCCTGACGGAAGCAGGAAAATGCAGGTGCATACAAAAAAGGCACATCGGCCGGTTGTTTTAACCGGCAGCCGATGTGCCCCTGTTTATTCATGATTCATCTGGAATTAATATTCCGGTTCGATCAATCCGTACGTACCGTTCTTTCTTTTGTATACAACATTGATTTCTTCTGATAAAGCGCTTCTGAATACGAAGAAGGTATGACCCAGCAGTTCCATCTGCATGCAGGCCTCTTCGGGATCCATGGGCTTGACAGCGAATTTCTTTGTACGTTCGATACGGATCTCCTCAGGTTCTTCAAAATCCTCTTCAATATAGGATTCAGCAAAATCACTGATGGAAACAGCTCCTTTTTTACAGGAGGCTGTGAGTTTTGTTTTGTACTTTCTCAGCTGACGTTCGATAATCTCCTCAACCAGATCAATGGAAACATACATATCGCTGCTTTCCTGTTCGGAACGAATGATATTCCCTTTCATGGGGATTGTAACTTCAATCTTCTGGCTGTCTTTTTCCACACTCAGCGTTACGTTGATCTGTGTGTCGGGGCGGAAATACTTTTCCAGTTTCCCCAGCTTTTCTTCAATGGCATCCTTAAGACCCTCGGTCACGTTGATATTGCGCCCAACAATATTAAAACGCATAAAATCAGCTCCTTTGACTACGATATTTAACACAGCGCAGACTGTGTTATATGATGTTAAAAGCACTGCAGCTGTCCAGGTCTGCGAAAATCCGTGCGGCACTGAACGCTGTAAAATGTCAGATAATCATCATAAAGTCTGATAATAGTATAACACATTTCCTGAGAAATTCAAGTAGAAACGATAAATTTACAGAAAATTTATAATATTTTTCGGTTTGGTTATAAAATATTGAAAACAGAAAAATGGAAATATATTTTCGAACGGGTGATTTGTCAATAGAGCAGGGGAATTTTTTTGAGAGAACATCAATTTCATGGATATGTACAAAACAGATGTTTACAATTGACAGAAGATATCCACCTGAGGTTGTCCATAACTTTTCTGTGGATAATGTGGATAACTTCGTGAATAACTGAAGTTTCAATGAAAAACAGCGTGTTCAGCATGTGGATAAGTTATAGTGTGGATATACACAAATTGTGAATAAACACTTTCCGGAACTCGGGCGGAGAAAAAAACGACAAAAAAATTGTGCATTTTGCTTTTTGAGGAAAGGAAAAGCCCGGTAGCATTTTTCTGCGGTAATCGTAAAATCTTTTCAGGAGCAGCCTGAATCTGGGAAAACCGGTTGAATTGTGTCCGTTTAAGTGGTACAATCTAGTTTATGAATTTATTGGAGGTTCATAATGGGATTATTTACAAAAATTTTTGGTACCTATAGTGAGCGGGAACTCAAGCTGATAAATCCTGTTGTTAATAAAATAATAGCCTTAAAACCGCAGATGGAGTCTTTGTCTGACGAAGAACTCCGCGGGAAGACAGACGAGTTTAAGTCACGTTTTGCAAAAGGAGAGACCCTGGACGACCTTCTGCCGGAGGCATTTGCCGTTGTCAGAGAAGCCGGACGCCGTGTGCTTGGCATGGAGCATTATCCGGTGCAGCTGACAGGCGGTATTATTCTTCATCAGGGGCGTATTGCCGAGATGAAGACAGGTGAAGGTAAAACTCTGGTGTCCACACTGCCGGCTTATCTGAATGCTCTGGAAGGCAAGGGCGTTCATATTGTAACTGTCAACGATTATCTGGCACAGCGTGACGCGGAGTGGATGGGACAGATTCACAGATTTCTGGGTCTGACTGTTGGTGTGGTTCTTAACAGTATGAACAGCGAAGAGCGCCGCGAAGCCTATGCCTGCGATATCACATATGTAACCAACAATGAGCTTGGTTTTGATTATCTGCGTGATAATATGGTCCTTTATAAAAAGGATCTGGTGCTTCGGGATCTGCATTATGCCATCATCGATGAGGTGGACTCGGTTCTGATCGATGAAGCCAGGACACCTTTGATCATCAGCGGTCAGGGCAGCAAGTCCTCTGAACTGTATGAGCAGTGTGACCGTCTGGCCAGACAGCTGGTGCGCGGCACATTCCGTCCGGAGCTGACCAAGATGGAGCTTCTGCTGAATGAAAACCCTGAGGCGGATGAGGACGGCGATTACATTGTCAATGAAAAAGATAAGATTGTGACTCTGACAGCCGCAGGTATCAAAAAGGTAGAGCAGTTCTTCCGTATTGATAACCTGGCGGATCCGGAGAATCTGGAGAAACAGCACAATATTATTCTGGCACTGCGGGCGCATAATCTGATGCGGGAAGGTCATGATTATATTGTAAAGGATGATCAGGTTCTGATCATAGATGAATTTACAGGACGTATCATGCCCGGACGCCGGTACTCAGATGGTCTTCATCAGGCAATCGAGGCGAAGGAAGGCGTTAAGATCAAACGTGAGAACAAGACGATCGCTACGATCACCTTCCAGAACTTCTTCAACAAATTTTCCAAGAAGGCGGGCATGACCGGTACGGCCATGACTGAGGCAAAGGAATTTCAGGATATTTACGGTATGGATGTGGTGGAAGTGCCCACCAACAAACCGGTTATCCGTATCGATAAAGAAGACGCGGTGTTTACTACTCAGAAAGAGAAGTACCGCGCGGTTGTCAACGAAGTGGTGAAAGCCCATGAAAAGGGCCGGCCGGTTCTGGTTGGTACGACTTCCATCCAGAATACGGAGATGCTGCGCAAGATGATCAACGATAAAGGCATCCGTGACGTGGAAGTCCTCAATGCCAAGATGCATGAGCAGGAAGCGCGGATCGTTGCCAATGCCGGTCTTCACGGTGCGATTACCATTGCAACCAACATGGCGGGCCGTGGTACCGATATCAAGCTGGATGATGAAGCCAGAGCAGCCGGCGGTCTGCTGATTCTGGGTACGGAGCGCCATGAGGCGAGGCGTATCGATAACCAGCTCCGCGGACGTTCAGGCCGTCAGGGCGATCCCGGTGAGTCAAGATTCTTCATTTCACTGGAAGATGACCTGATGCGTCTGTTCGGTTCCGAACGGATGATAGGCGTATTCTCGAAGATTGCGGTGGAAGATGAGGAGATTACGCATAAGTCGCTTTCCGATGCCATTCGCAAGGCTCAGGAGAAGATAGAGCACAATCATTTCGGCGTTCGTAAAAATCTGTTCGAGTACGATCAGGTTGACAACGAACAGCGTGAGATTATTTACGCGGAACGACGCAAGGTTCTGGATGGAGAGAACATGCGTGATGTGATCATCAATATGATTCAGGACATTATCGATCACACGGTGGATATGTGTATTTCCGATGAACAGGATCCGGAAGAGTGGAATATGGCCGAACTTTCCGGTCTTATCAGACAGTGCATTCCGTTAAAGATTTCCTATACAAAGGATGAACTGGAGAAGATGAATGCCGGTCAGCTGAAACAGTCTCTGAAGGAACAGGCTGTAAAGCTCTATGAACTGAAGGAGTCCGAGTATCCCACAGCCGAGATGATGCGTGAAGTGGAACGTATCATTCTGCTGCGTACCATCGACATCAAGTGGATGGATCATATTGATGATATGGTTCAGCTCCGCCAGGGCATCGGCCTGCAGTCCTATGGACAGAAGGATCCTCTGGTAGAGTACAAGATGGCCGCATTTGACATGTTTGAGGCTCTGACCGCTTCCATTCAGGAAGAGACGGTCCGCCGTATGTACGCAGTAACACCGAAGCGTCAGGAAGAGCGTACTCAGGTAGTGAAAGTAACGGGAACCAACAAGGATGATTCCGCCGGCCCCAGAATCGTGAAGCGCTCAGGCAGGAAGGTTTATCCCAACGATCCCTGTCCCTGCGGTTCCGGCAAAAAGTATAAACAGTGCTGCGGCAGAAAGTAATCTGCCCGGCTCTGAATATTCATAAATCAAGCAAGTATGAAAGAGGTGATAAAATGGTTGAACTGGATCAGTTCAAATATACTCTGTCAACCCTTGACAAACCATTAATCGAAGTGAGGGATTCACTTTAACTTAGCAGCTAAAAAGGACAGAATTGTCGAGCTGGAAAAATATATGGAAGAGCCCGATTTCTGGCTGGATCCCGAAAAATCCACAGAAATCGTTCAGGAGATGAAAACACTGAAAGGCAGTGTGGAGGCCGTTGAGAATCTGGAATCACAGTATGAAGATATTCAGGTTCTGCTGGAGATGGGATATGAGGAGAACGACGCGTCTCTGATTCCCGAGATTGAAGAAGCTCTGAAGAAGTTCCAGGAGGAACTGGAGGAACTGCGCATCAGTACCCTTCTTACCGGTGAATATGACCGGGACAATGCGATTCTGACTCTTCATGCAGGTGCCGGCGGCACCGAATCCTGCGACTGGGCAAGCATGCTGTACCGTATGTACTGCCGCTGGGCAGAGCGTCACGGATTTTCCGTGGAGGTGCTGGATTATCTGGACGGCGATGAAGCCGGTATCAAATCGGTGACGATTCAGGTAAATGGTGAGAATGCATACGGTTATCTGCAGTCTGAAAAGGGGGTCCATCGTCTGGTGCGTATTTCACCGTTCAATGCGGCGGGTAAGCGGCAGACATCCTTTGTATCCTGCGATGTCATGCCGGATATCAAGGAAGATATTGATATTGAGATCAATGACGATGATCTGAGAATCGATACGTATCGTTCCAGCGGTGCCGGCGGCCAGCATATCAACAAGACCTCATCAGCTATCCGTATTACGCATCTTCCGACCAATATCGTGGTAACCTGCCAGAACGAACGTTCACAGTTCCAGAATAAGGACAAGGCGATGCAGATGCTGAAAGCAAAGCTGCTTCTTCTGAAACAGCAGGAGAATGCGGAGAAGTTATCGGATATCCGCGGCGATATCAAGGATATTGCCTGGGGAAGCCAGATCCGTTCCTATGTTATGCAGCCCTACACCATGGTAAAGGATCACCGTACAGGATGTGAAAGCGGCAATGCAGATGCCGTACTTGACGGAGCACTGGATCCGTTTATCAGTGCATTTTTGAAGTGGAAACAGAACGGCGGCAGCGAAGCCGGAGAATAAGACGATTCAGCCGGAAAGGAATCAGCCTGTATGGTTAAAAGGTTGGTTCCTTTTTCTTTTCGGGAAAGCGGACGCCGGATATGCCGGTGCAGGTCATATCCGGGCAGCAGGACAGAAAGCGGAAGATTGACCCGGCGAAATGAGTTCTGGTTGAAACCTGCCGGTAATTGTGATATAGTAGATGGGCGTCTGCACAGAGCATACATTTGTACATTGCACACGGAGATTACTTGCGAATAATTTGTAGGAAACAACAGGTATGACAGAAAATAATAATTATTTTATAGTGAAGAAAAAAGCACTTCCTGAGGTTCTTTTAAAGGTTGTCGAGGCAAAAAGACTTCTGGAAGCAGATAAAAATATGACGAAGCAGGAAGCGATGAATCGTGTAGGGATCAGCAGAAGTTCCTATTACAAGTATAAAGACGATATCATGCCTTTCCGGGAAAATCTTCAGGGAAAAACGATTACTTTTATGATCATCATGGAGGATATTCCGGGCCTGCTTTCAGAGGTTCTGAAGGTGATTGCGGATTATCAGGCGAGCATTCTGACGATTCTGCAGGCGATTCCGGTCAACGGAGTTGCATCGCTGACCATCAGTGTGGATGTTCTGTCGCCGGGTACCGATATTCAGGATATGGTAGCAACCATTGAACATCTGGAAGGGATCTGTGAACTGAAATTATTATCCAGAGAATGATGGCAGAAACCGAAAAGCCGGAAACCGGATCCGGGAGCGGCGATACTATTAAGGAATGATGAAGGAGAAAAATACTATGGCAAAAATTGCAGTTATGGGTTACGGTACAATCGGAAGCGGAGTAGTGGAAGCCATTTCCATGAATCAGGAGAGTATTCAGAAAAAAACGGGTGAAGAAATCATTGTGAAATACGTGCTGGATCTGCGGGAGTTTCCCGGGGATCCCATTCAGGACCGGATCGTGCATGATTATCAGATCATTGCGCAGGACCCGGAGATTTCCGTTGTGGTGGAAACCATGGGCGGCGTGGAGCCGGCTTTCACATTTTCCATGGCCATGCTGAAGGCAGGTAAAAGTGTTGTGACTTCCAATAAAGCGGTAGTGGCGGAATATGGCGCAGAACTGATGGAAACAGCAGTGGAGAATCACTGCAATTTCTTCTTTGAGGCCAGTGTGGGCGGCGGTATTCCCATCATCCGTCCTCTGTACACCTGCCTGTCACCGGATGTGGTTACCGAGATTACAGGAATTCTCAACGGTACGACCAATTACATTCTTTCGGAGATGAGCCAGAAAGGTGTCAGCTTCGGGGAGGCGCTGAAGGAAGCGCAGGCACTGGGTTATGCAGAACGTGATCCCTCCGCAGATGTGGAAGGAAGCGATGCCTGCCGTAAGATTGCTATTCTTTCTTCAGTGGCAATGGGCAAAAAAGTGGTGTACACCGATATCCACACAGAGGGAATTACCGGAGTGACAACGGAAGATTTCCGCTATGCGGAGAAGATGGGCATGTCCATCAAACTTCTGGCCAGCAGCAGGATGTCCGAAGATCATCGACATATGCAGAGTATGGTGGCCCCTTTCCTGATCGACAGAGACCATCCACTGTTTGGTGTCAATGATGTGTTCAATGCGGTTATGGTGACCGGCAATGTAGTGGATCAGCTGATGTTCTTCGGCCGCGGAGCAGGCAAGCTGCCCACAGCGGCAGCTGTTGTGGCAGATGTAATCGAGACGGTAAAACTGAAGGACGTATGTGGAACAGAACCCTGGAGCAGTACGGTTCTGAAACCGAATGATTACAGTCAGTATACAGCACGTTTTATGGTCAGACTGCCGGAAGATATGGACAGAGATCTTTGTGAGGAACTGTTCTGTCCGGAAAAAGTGCTGACCGGTGTGGTTGAAGGAGAACTGGCACTGATCACTGCGCCTATGACAGAAAGGGGATATGCAGAAGCAGCAGCCCGGGCCGGTCGGGTTATCAGCCGGACACGATTGTACTGTTAAGTCCGGGAATAGAGAAAATCGGAGGAGAAAGGTATGAATAATAAGAAAATTTTATCAATACGAGATCTGGTGCAGATCGGTATGTTTGGAGCACTGGCAGCAGTTCTGATGTTGTTTGAGTTCCCGCTGCCATTTATTGCTCCATCCTTTTACGAACTGGATCTGAGCGAGATCCCGGTTCTGATCGGCACTTTCAGTATGGGACCGGTGGCAGGTGTTCTCATCGAGCTGATCAAGATTCTGCTGAAACTGGTGCTGAAGGGGACCTCCACAGCGTATGTGGGAGATGTGGCCAACTTTGTAATCGGCTGCTTTTTCCTGCTCCCCGCAGGGATTATTTATAAGGTGAAGAAGACGAAAAAAGGTGCTGTAACCGGCATGGCCGCCGGCACTCTGCTCATGGCTGCTGCCGGTGCGGTTATGAATGCATATGTTCTGCTTCCCTTTTATTCGCAGTTTTATGGAATGCCCATGGAAGCACTGATTGCCGCCGGAACCGAAGTGAACAGCCTGATTACCAGTATTCCCACATTTGTTCTGGTTGCGGTAGTACCATTCAACCTGATCAAGGGCATTATCGTCAGTCTGATCACATATCTGGTCTACAAGCGGGTAAGAGTAATCATTCATTAATAAAATCGCTGATTTTATCATTCTGCCGGAGGTTTACTGCCTCCGGCAGTTGTGCTATAATCGATAAATCGGAGAAATATGGCTGTCCGTCAGGAAACCAACAGTTGAAAATTTAACAAAGCGGGGAATGAAATATGACGTTCGAAGTGAAAATCGGAACAAAAGATTTATTTGGATTTACCATGTATCATGCATATTCGGGATTTATGGGAAAGATATGGGTGGTGTTCAGTGTATTCTGTCTGGTGGCTGCCGTGTGGACATGGGGAGATGTTTCACTGCAGGGTACAGCGGCATTTGTTGTGCTGGGACTGCTGTTTACCGTAGTCAATCCTTTGATGCTGTATTACAAATGTCTGCGAAGAGTTGCGAAAACGCCTGCCTACAGGAAACCATTCCGGTATACCTTTACAAAAGACGGTTTCTCCATCTCTCAGGGTGCCCAGACCGGAAGGATGGGCTGGTCGGATCTGTTTCAGATCATCTGCACGAAAAAAGCAGTGTATCTGTGTCCTGATCCGATCCATGCACAGATCATCTCCCTGGAGCAGCTGGGGGATCAGAAGGAAGAACTGAAGGAATTTCTGCGTACTCAGGTGCCGCAGGATGTGAGGAAAAAAGGGTTGTAGACCGGAGGTGGAGATGAGAAAAACGGAAATTTATGAGACGATGTCACCTGCAGAAACCTTTGATCTGGGTAAAAAACTGGGAAGAAGGGCAGAGCCGGGCATGATCATATGTCTTAACGGAGACCTGGGGACCGGAAAAACCGTGTTCACCCAGGGCTTTGCGTCGGGACTGGATATTACGGAGCCTGTAAGCAGCCCCACATTTACCATTGTGCAGGTGTATGAAGAAGGCCGTCTGCCTCTGTATCATTTTGATGTATACCGTATCGGGGATCCGGAGGAGATGGAGGAGATCGGGTATGAAGACTATTTTTACGGAGAGGGAGTGTCCCTTATTGAATGGTCGGAGCTGATTGAAGAACTGATTCCCGGGGAAGCCATGGGCGTACTGATTGAAAAAGATTTATCCCGCGGATTTGATTACCGCAGGATTACGCTGACCTTCGGGACTGAATAACGGTTTCACAGAATATTTTAGAGTAAGGTAACAGAATTAAGGTAAGGTATCAGAATTCATGAAGATTTTAGGAATTGAAAGTGCATCCATGACGGCTTCGGCAGCCGTGCTGGAGGATGATCATCTGACTGCAGAATATACGATTGATTATAAGAAAACACATTCACAGACGCTGCTTCCCATGATTGCGGAGATCAGGGACATGATTCAGCTGGATCTGGATACGCTGGATGCGATTGCCGTATCCGGCGGACCCGGCTCTTTCACCGGTCTGCGGATCGGTTCTGCCACAGCAAAGGGGCTGGGGCTGGCGCTGGATAAAAAGCTGATCCATGTTCCGACGCTGGATGCCATGGCATATCAGATTTTCGGTACACCGGGGCTGATCTGTGCCCTGATGGACGCCCGGAAAGAAAATGTTTTTGCAGGTATTTACCGCAACCAGGAGAAGTTTGAGATTGTAAAGCCTGCCTGCCATATCAATATTCACGAACTGGCGGCTTTACTGAATCAGCTGGATGAGCCGGTTATTCTGACGGGAGACGGGGCAGATGCCTATCTGATGCAGCTTCGGGAAGACAGCCGTGTTTCTCTGCGGCGTGCGCCTGCATTTGCCTGCCGCGCCCGCGCAGGGGCAGTTGCCGCTCTGGGGATGATTTACTACAAAGAGGGCAGAACTGAAACCGCGGCCGCCCATGTGCCGGACTACCTGAGGGTTTCCCAGGCAGAGCGCCAGCTGGCCGAGGCGGAACAAAAGATGGCAGCCGGTTCGTCAGGAGATGCATTATGAGCATAACTGTGCGGAATATGACGCAGAATGATGTTCCGTTTCTGGCAAAACTGGAGCAGGAGCTTTTCAGTGATGCATGGACCGAACTGAGTCTGATCAATACGCTTCATTACCGGCCTGATACCAGTTTTGTGGCGGAACTGGACGGGAAGCCGGCGGGATATCTGTTTTTTATGGCAGCTGCAGATGAAGGGGAACTTCTGAGGATAGGGGTCTCTCCGGAATACCGCAGACAGGGAATCGGGCGGCAGCTTATGGAGCATATGGATCATTATGTGCAGGAGAATGGTATCTATTCCGTCTGGCTGGAGGTGCGTGAAAGCAATCAGCCGGCCCGCACACTTTATGAACAGTCAGGATTTACCCTTCAGGGTTACCGGAAAAAATATTATCACAAGCCGGAGGAAGATGCAGTGATCATGAGCCGTATCTATCCTGCCAGGTAAAACGCGGGCCTGATCGATTCCCCGAAATTTCCATTGATATTGTAAATGCAAATCTGTTATAGTGAGAACAGCAGCACGGAAATCAATCGTTTTTACGTGAAAACAGACGGAAAAACGAGACAGATGTCGGATTGACAGGGGAGGAATGATCTATGAAGATCTACAATGAAAACGGGAAACTGACAGGAGCTGCCTGTAACTGCTGCGGTAAAATCATGCTGCAGGAGAATGGCATGTGGAAAGAAGATTTCGCTTCATTCAGAAAAGAATGGGGATATTTTTCCGGAAAAGACGGAATAGAACACCGGTTTGATCTGTGTGAAGCGTGCTATGATAAAATAATCGGGCAATTCCAGCTTCCGGTGGAGGAAGAAGAAACAAAGGAACTGCTGTAACAGTAATCAAAATTTATATAAAAAGGGCGGTAACGGCCTTTTGGAGAAATAATATGCTGGATGTTTGTTTGCTGGGAACCGGCGGTATGATGCCGCTTCCCGGAAGATGGCTCACATCCCTGATGATGCGCTGCGGCGGCAGCAGTCTGATGATCGACTGCGGAGAAGGAACGCAGGTTGCTGTGAAAGAAAAGGGATGGAGTTTTAAACCAATCGATGTCATGTGTTTTACACATTATCATGCAGACCATATCAGTGGTCTGCCGGGACTTTTGCTGACTATGGGCAATGCCGACCGGAGAGAACCGCTTCTGATGATTGGTCCCAGAGGACTGGAGCGGGTTGTAAATGCGCTGCGGATGATTGCACCGGAACTGCCGTTCCCTATCGTATTTCATGAACTGACGGAAAAAACGGAGGATATCACGGCAGAACCTTACGAAATCAGAGCTTTTCGCGTGAATCACAATGTTACCTGCTACGGCTACAGCATAAGTCTCAGCCGCAAAGGCAAATTTCAGGTGGATAAAGCGAAAGCGCTGGGGCTTCCTGTGCAGTACTGGAATCCACTGCAGAAAGGTAATACGGTGGAATATGAAGGTGTCATTTATACACCGGATCAGGTTATGGGCGCCCCCAGGAAGGGATTGAAGGTGACCTACTGTACCGATACCAGGCCGGTTCCTGTCATTGCCGAGGAAGCAAAAGGGGCGGATCTGTTTATCTGCGAAGGCATGTATGGAGAAAAGGAAAAGATTGAAAAAGCCAGAGAATACAAGCATATGACATTTTACGAGGCTGCCGCTCTGGCCAGAGAGGCGCAGCCTGCCCGTCTGTGGCTGACCCATTACAGCCCGTCTCTGATTTATCCGGAGAATTATATGGGCAATGTAAGGAAGATCTTCCCGGGGGCCTGGGCGGCAGCAGACGGAGAGAGTCTGGAACTTCGTTTTGAAGATGAGGAAACAGAAAACGGCTGCGAAGCAATAGGGAATGCCCGTGAAACCGGGAAAAGCATCAGCTCTGCAGACACCGGAATACTGAGTGAAAAGTAGAATATGAAAAAATACGGGAAACAAAACAGGTAAAAAGGTGAATACAGGTGAAAAAGATGAATGAAGATAAAGATGTAACAATACTGGCGATTGAAAGCTCCTGTGATGAAACCGCTGCCGCAGTGGTTCGCAACGGGCGGGAAGTATTATCCAACGTGATTTCATCACAGATTGATATTCATACGCTGTTTGGCGGTGTGGTTCCGGAAATTGCATCGAGAAAGCATATTGAGAAGATCAATCAGGTCATTGAGCAGGCACTGAAGGATGCCGGTACCACTCTGGATGATATCGATGCAGTAGCCGTGACCTATGGCCCGGGACTGGTAGGCGCTCTTCTTGTAGGTGTTGCCGAAGCAAAAGCCATCGCTTTTGCAAAAAATAAACCTCTGGTGGGAGTTCACCACATTGAAGGACACGTATGTGCTAATTTTATTGAACATAAAGATCTGGAACCGCCGTTTTTATGCCTGATCGTATCAGGTGGGCATACACATCTGGTGGTAATGGAGGATTACGGTAAATTCCGCATTCTGGGCAGAACCAGAGACGATGCGGCCGGCGAAGCATTTGACAAAGTAGCAAGAGCCATCGGACTGGGATATCCTGGCGGACCGAAAATTGATCGCTGTGCCCGGGAAGGAAACCCTGAAGCTATTGTTTTCCCCCATGCAAAGGTGGAAGGATCACCTTACGATTTCAGCTTCAGCGGTCTGAAATCTGCTGTACTGAATCATATCAACCAGGCCAGAATGCGCGGAGAAGAGGTAAACCACGCAGATCTTGCGGCTTCCTTCCAGAAAACAGTAGTGGATATTCTGACGGATCATGCCATTCGTGCTGCGAAAGAATTCGGATATGACCGCATTGTACTGGCGGGAGGCGTAGCCTCTAATACAGCGCTGCGTGCGGGTCTGGCAGCGGCCTGTGAAAAGGAAGGGCTGAAATTCTGCTATCCGTCTCCGATTTACTGCACAGATAATGCAGCCATGATCGGCGCGGCAGGATATTATGAGTACAAAAAAGGCGTACGCAGCGGATGGGATCTGAATGCGGTGCCCAATCTGAAGCTGGGAGAACGGTAAAATACAACAGAACAGATCAGGAGAGCAAAGAAAGCAGAAAAGAAAGTAAGTAAAAGACAGAGAAAGGCATAAAGCAAAGAAAAAGGCATAAAGCAAAGAGAAAGGCATAAATTAAAGAAAAAGCATAAATCAATGAGAATGGCATAAATTAAAGAGATCAGAACAAGCCGGAAAAAATCCGAATATACAGAGGAGGGGATACTATGCATTACACTGCGATCGTGCTGGCCGCAGGAAAAGGAAAACGGATGAAATCCCGGATATCGAAGCAGTTTCTGGAACTGAATGGAAAGCCGGTTCTGTATTATGCGCTGACAGCATTTGAAAAAAGCAGCGTAAATGATATCGTACTGGTTACGCAGGAAGCTGATATCGGGTATTGCAGGAAAGAAATCGTGGAAAAGTACGGTTTTCAGAAGGTCCGCAGAATCGTTGCGGGCGGCATGGAACGGTATGATTCTGTCTGGAAAGGACTTCAGGCAGCAGAACACAGCGATTATGTACTGATTCATGACGGAGCCCGGGCATTTATCGATCAGGAGACAATAGAACGCTGTATGCAGGATGTGATAAAAAGCAGAGCCTGTGTGGCAGCGGTTCCTGTGAAAGATACGATCAAGGCTGTAGACAGCAGCCTTCTGGGCGTGAAAACACCGGATCGCAGCACGCTGTGGACCATTCAGACCCCTCAGGTATTTGAACAGCCGCTGATTTATGAGGCTTACAGAAAACTGGCGCTGGAGCAGGAGACGGGAACAGCTCCGTCCGTAACAGATGATACCATGGTGGCAGAGTATTATACGGGAATCCGCTCTCACATGGTTATGGGTTCGTATTATAATATAAAGGTAACCACGCCGGAAGATCTGATACTGGGACAGGCCATCCTGGATCACGAGCAGCTTTAAGCAGGGCAGATAGATAATCAGGAAAATGTGCAAAAAGAAGCGGAAAAGGAACTGAAAAAGAATAGAAAAATGACCGAAACAAAACTGCTGAAAAAAGATTAAAAAAATATTGAAAAAACTGTTGACATAAATCGGGTTTGGTGATATTATAAATGACGTCGCTGCGAGAGAAAAGCGGAGGACAAGCCATGGAGAGGTATCGAAGCGGTCATAACGAGGCGGTCTTGAAAACCGTTTGTCTGAAAGGGCACATGGGTTCGAATCCCATCCTCTCCGCTCGATTGTATAACAATCAGATATTGAATTTTTTAATTCAGGCTCATGGAGAAGTACCCAAGAGGTTGAAGGGGCTCCCCTGGAAAGGGAGTAGGTCGTTAATAGCGGCGCGAGGGTTCAAATCCCTCCTTCTCCGTTTGTTTCCTCATATAAAGATATGAGAGAACAATTTAACTCAATGTCCGACAGATACAGAAATCAAGATGCCGGATAAAAAAGAAAAATAAAAAACAGTTGACAAACACTGAAAAGTGTGATAAACTGAATGAGTTACTGACGCAGGTCAGCGACGACAGGAACCTTGATAACTGAACAACGTAAGAATAAAACCTTTAAAAACATCTACAAAAGAAGATGGATTTCCTGAAAATTCTTTGAATCATTTTTAAGAATAAAACCTAAACGGTAAAAACGGAAAAGATAAGCCATAACGTTTATCTGACCGATCAGATTTTTTAACGAGAGTTTGATCCTGGCTCAGGATGAAC